>CAJOQU010000047.1 GCA_905236975.1 uncultured Clostridia bacterium | reverse complement strand
TTAATGCCCACGGGCTTTGCCCAACCGAAGCCGAACAGCAGAATACAGGCCGCGCCCAGATAATCGATATGCGCAAAAGGATTGATCGACAGCCTGCCTTGCCATCGCGGGGTATCATCCCCCAGTTTTACAGCCGTAAAGGCGTGCGCGAATTCATGCACCGGTAAAGTCAGAAAGATGACCGCCAATGACGAAAGGATATAGACCACCGCACCCGCGAAGGTCAAATCGCCCGATAAAATTCTTCCAAAAAGTCCCATTCCATACTCCAATATTTTAATAATATATTATTATACCCGAACTTGTACCGAATTACAAGCAGAAAACTTTGTTTTTTAAAAACAAGCTCTGTATTGAAACCCGGAAAATCCTTCCATGTTTATTATAGTGCTTTTTTCCTTTCAATGCAAGCTCTTTATGCCGCACGCCGCAAAGGAAAATATTGCTTGTAATTTCAGAATTTTTGTTATATAATATAAGCAACTTGATATAAGGGGAAGTTTTGATGAAATGTCCTTTTTGCAGTTTTGAGGAAAGCAAGGTCATTGATTCCCGCCCAACCGACGAAGGGCAGCGGATCAGGAGAAGGCGCGAATGCCTGCAATGCGGAAAGCGATTCACCACCTACGAGGTGATCGAAAGTCTGCCCATCATGGTCATTAAAAAAGATAAATCACGCGAGACCTTTAATCGTGACAAACTCATGACCGGCTTGTTGCGCGCCTGCGAAAAGCGTCCGGTTTCCATTGACACGCTGGATAACCTGATTGATGAAATCGAGGCGGTGCTGCAAAATTCACTGGATCGTGAAGTCAGCAGCGAAAAGATCGGTCAACTGGTTATGGACAGGCTGAAAGGCATCGACGAGGTGGCCTATGTTCGCTTTGCTTCGGTCTACCGCCAGTTTAAAGACATCAACACCTTTATGCAGGAACTGGAAAAGCTGTTGACCAACGATTAACCAAACTGCAGAAAATCTTATTTCCGTTCACCTAAGGAGACGCCATGAACGATTTTGAAAAAATGGCTGAGCTGTTACTGCCCGCCGTTCAAAAAACCCCCGCCGATTTTGAGGCGATGTATCCCCCGCGCAGACTTCCGGAAGGAGCACGGGTCACCCGCATTGCGCCCAGCCCGACCGGCTATTTGCATTTAGGCACACTGTTTGCGGCGTTAGTCAACCGCATTACGGCCACTTCGACCGGCGGCGTTTTTTATACCCGCATTGAAGATACCGATAAAAAGCGCGAGATCGCGGGCGGCATTGAAGACATTATCACCGGTCTTTCCCGCTTTGGCATTGCCATTGATGAAGGCTTTATCAGCGGCGACCGCCAAGTGGGCGACTATGCCCCTTACCGCCAAAGCGAACGTGCCGAAATTTACCAAACTTATGCCAAAGACCTCATCAAAAAAGGACTCGCTTACCCCTGCTTTTGCACCGCCGAAGAATTAGAAGCGCTTCGCTTAGAGCAGGAGGCGGCCAAAGAGCGTACCGGCTACCACGGCAAATGGGCGCGCCACCGCGACATAACGTTTGACGAGGCCAAGGCGCTGGTAGAAGCAGGCAAACCGTTTGTCATCCGTTTGCGCTCACCGGGAAACGAACAAAACAAAGTCGTCTTTGAAGATCAAATCAAAGGCAAGATCGAAATGCCCGAAAATGATGAAGATTTTGTACTTCTTAAATCCGACGGTATCCCCACTTATCACTTTGCCCATGCGATTGACGATCATCTGATGCGCACCACCCATGTGCTGCGGGGGGACGAATGGATCTCCTCGGTGCCGAAGCATTTGCAATTGTTCAAGCTGTTGGGCTTTAAGCCGCCGAAATACGGGCACATCGCCCCTATTATGAAGTTGGACGGCGGCGCCAAACGCAAAATATCCAAACGCAAAGACCCCGAGGCCGCTGTTCATTTTTTTGCTGAGCAAGGGTACGTCAGCGAGGCTGTGATTGAATATTTGATGACGGTGGCGGCCTCTGATTTTGAGGACTGGCGCCGGGCCAACCCCGAAAAATCATATCGTGATTTTAAATTCAATCTGAAAAAAATGAGCGTCTCGGGCGCTTTGTTTGACAGCGATAAGCTGAACGACGTGAGCAAAACGGTGATTTCCCGTCTTTCTACCGCGGCGGTCTTTGAACTGCTGACCGCATGGGCAAAAGAATTTGACCCGGATTTTTACGCTGTTTTGACAAAGGACGAGGCTTATACCAAATCCATTCTTGCGATTGACCGTGAGGTACCGAAACCCCGCAAGGATCTTGCCAAATGGAGCGACGCGAAGGAGTATCTTTCTTACTTCTTTGCGGAATATTACACACCGGAATGGGCTCTGCCCGAAAATCTGTCTGCTGCTGACGCGGCGGCCTTTTTGACCCGTTACCTGCCGGTATACGACCCGGCCGATGACCGGCAGCAATGGTTTGACAAGATCAAGCAGATCGCCCCCGCTGTCGGCTTTGCGGCCGAGACCAAACAATACAAGGCAGATCCCGACCGTTTCAAGGGCCACGCGGGCGATTTAAGCACCGTTCTGCGGATCGCGGTGACCGGTCGGCGCAACACGCCCGACCTTTGCAGCATCATGCAGGTTTTGGGAGCGGAAGTCTGCGGCGAGCGTATCCGGGCGGCCATTGCGGCCTATTCCGTGTAAAGGAGTATTTTCATGTCAGAATCTGTTATTGAACCCACCATGGCCGAAGAAAACGGCGATTCCTCAAATTTTATACATGATTTTATTGACGAAGACTTAAAGGAAGGGGTCTACACCCATGTCCAGACCCGCTTTCCGCCCGAACCGAACGGGTATTTGCACATCGGTCACGCCAAGGCTATTTGTATTGATTTTGCCACCGCCGAAAAATACGGCGGCAAATGCTGTCTGCGTTTTGACGACACCAACCCCACCAAGGAGGATGTGGAGTATGTGGACGCCATTAAGGAAGATATCAAATGGCTGGGGTTTCATTGGGACGATGTGTTTTTCGCCTCGGATTATTTTGATTTTATTTACGAATGCGCACTGCGGCTGATCGACAAGGGGCTTGCCTATGTGGATGAATCCTCGCCCAATGAAATTCGCGCAATGCGCGGCACCCTGACCGAACCGGGGATCGAAAGCCCCTACCGCGACCGCCCCATCGCCGAAACCAAAGACCTGTTCCGCCGTATGACCGCCGGAGAATTTGAAAACGGCGCCATGGTGCTGCGCGCCAAAATCGACATGGCCTCATCTAACCTGAATATGCGCGACCCCATTTTGTACCGCATCATGAAAGCACACCATCACCGCACAGGCGACAAGTGGTGCGTTTACCCCATGTATGATTTTGCGCACCCGCTAAGCGACGCCAGGGAAGGGGTTACCCATTCCCTTTGCTCATTAGAGTTTGAGAACCACCGCCCGCTTTACAATTGGGTTTTGCAGGCGGCTGATATTCAAAACCCGCCGCGCCAGATCGAGTTTGCCCGCATGAATGTCAACTACACCCTGACCAGCAAGCGCAAATGCCTGAAGCTGGTCAACGACGGCCTGGTCTCGGGGTGGGACGATCCGCGCATGGCGACCCTTTGCGGTATGCGCCGCCGCGGTTACCCCGCCGAGGCTGTGCGGGAGTTTGTGGATAAGATCGGCGTTTCCAAAGCCTACAGTGTGATCGATTACGCGCTGTTGGAATCCTGTGTGCGCGACCGGTTGAACGAAAGCGCCGAGCGCGCCATGGCGGTACTTCGGCCGTTGAAAGTCATTATTGACAACTACCCCGCTGACAAAACCGAGCAAATTGAGGTTGACATTCACCCTGCCAAACCGGAACTTGGCAAGCGCAGCGTGACCTTTTCAAAGGAGATTTTCATTGAGCAGGACGACTTTATGCTTGACCCGCCGGGAAAATATTTCCGTCTTTGCCCTGCTAAAGAGGTGCGTTTGAAGGGGGCGTATTACATTCGTTACGCTTCGCACGAGACCGACCAAAACGGCAACATCACCGCCGTACACTGCACCTATGACCCCGAAAGCTTCGGCGGCGAAACGGCGGATGGCCGCAAGGTCAAGGGCACCCTGCACTGGGTCAGCGCCGATCATTGCGTGACCGCGACCGTTCGGCTTTATGACCGTCTGTTCAACGTACCAAACCCCAGCGACGAGGAGGGAGTCTCCTCCTTTGCCGAGAATTTAAATCCCGATTCTCTGACCGTGCTTGACAACTGCAAGTTAGACGCGTCGCTTGCCGCCATTGCCATGGACAAACCGTTCCAGTTTATGCGGCAGGGCTACTTCTGCGCCGACCGTGACAGCACCAAGGATCACCTTGTTTTCAACCGTACGGTGGCGCTCAAGGATTCCTTTGTAAAGAAAAGCTGATGATAACGGTTAAAGAGGTCTTCGACTTTTTAAACCGGCGATTTCCGGTTGACACCGCCTGTGATTTTGATAATGTGGGGCTGCTGATCGGGGATGAAACCGCCGCTGTCACCAAAGCGCTGGTAGCGCTGGACTGCACCGAAGCGGTTTTAAAGCTTGCCATCACCAAACACTGCGAACTGATTGTAACCCATCATCCGGTTATTTTTAAACCGTTAAAGACCGTTACAGCTGATTCCCTTGTTTGGCGGCTGGTGCAAAACGGCATTTCCGTGATTTCCATGCACACCAATTTGGATATGGGCACGGGCGGTGTGAACGATTCGCTTTGCACGGCTTTGGGGCTTGACAATGTGCAAAAGGTACAGGCGGAAGACGGTTTTTTGCTGAATGCCGGCACCCTCTCCCCTGCCAAATCCGCGGACGAATTGGCGCGGCATATCAAGGCGCGCCTTGGCGGTGCCGTCAAATATGTCGGACGTGCAGAACCCATCAAGCGGGTATTGATCTGCTCGGGCAGCGGCGGCGACTACCTTTCGCTGGCGGCGGACCGTCATTATGACGCACTGATCACCGCCGATGTCAAACATCACCTGTTTTTAGAAGCCGAGCAGGTTGGTGTGGCATTGTTCGACGCCGGTCATTTTGATACCGAAGACGTGGTGGTCGAACCGTTGACACACCTTCTTCAAGAGCAGTTCCCCACCGTTTCTTTTGCGGAAGATCATACTTCGCAAATTCAGCATTTGTAAAATCAATGTGAATGGAATTTTTTTGGTGTTGACAAACAAAATAAAGAATGGTATAATAGCCTAAACTTAAACGTGATGAAACGGAATAGTAGACGTTATCCTTTTCTTTCAGAGAATTGCCGGTTGGTGCAAGGCATAAGAACGGTTCGGTTGAACTCACCGTGGAGCGGCTGTTTGAAATCGCATCAGCGAAAGTAGAGGCAGACGGGAGCTCCCGTAACAGAGCAAAAGTGTGTCAGCACTTGAGTGCGCCCGCCGGGCGAAAAAGAGTGGTACCGCGGAAGTTTTGATCAATCATTCAACGCTTTCGTCTCTTTTGAGCAATTTCGAAGAGACGGGGCGTTTTTATTTTCCCTTCTTGACCGAATGTCGCTCACACCAAATGCCAAATCATTTGCAAGGAGAGCCAACATGAAAAATACCAACAAGTACACCCGCCAGTTTTTCCCCGTGGAAAATCCCACCCGGAAATGGGCAGACAAAACCTATGTCGACCACGCGCCCACCTGGTGTTCGGTCGATCTGCGCGATGGCAACCAATCCCTCATGATACCCATGAGTTTGGAAGAAAAGCTGAACTTTTTCGAGTTACTGGTGAAACTGGGATTTAAAGAGATCGAGGTGGGTTTTCCGGCGGCAAGCGCCACCGAATACACCTTCCTGCGCACGCTGATCGACCGCGGCATGATCCCCGATGATGTGACCGTGCAGGTGCTCACGCAAAGCCGTGAGCATATCATCCGCAAAACCTTTGACGCTTTAAAGGGTTGTAAAAACGCTATTGTACATTTATACAACTCCACTTCACTGGCACAGCGCGAACAGGTTTTCCGCAAATCCAAAGACGAAATCAAAAAAATCGCGACCGACGGCGCAGAGTTGTTCCGGCAGATCGCAATAGAAACCGGCGCCGATTTCCGGTTTGAATATTCCCCCGAATCCTTCACCGGAACGGAACCGGAATACGCCTTGGAGGTCTGCAACGCCGTGCTGGATATTTGGCGGCCCACACCCGACCGCAAGGCCATTATTAACATCCCGGTCACGGTGGAGCTTTCTTCCCCCCATGTGTATGCCGATCAGGTGGAGTACATCAGCGATCATTTAAAATATCGCGACGCGGTGGTGCTGTCGCTCCACCCCCACAACGACCGCGGCTGTGCCGTGGCCGACTGTGAATTAGGGCTTTTAGCAGGCGCCGACCGCATTGAGGGCACCCTGTTCGGTAACGGC
The DNA here is from genome assembly GCA_905236975.1 of uncultured Clostridia bacterium. Lineage (GTDB taxonomy): Bacteria > Bacillota > Clostridia > Oscillospirales > Acutalibacteraceae > UBA737. The sequence continues at coordinate 1,292 of CAJOQU010000047.1, read as the reverse complement.
GAACGCACCGGCAACGCCGATCTTGTAACCTTAGCCATGAATATGTATGCGCAAGGCGTTGATCCGGGTCTTGATTTTTCCAATATGCCCGAAATTGCCGAGCTTTACGAGCGCGTGACCCGTATGCAGGTGTACGATCGTCAGCCCTATGCGGGCAAATTGGTCTTTGCCGCTTTTTCGGGTTCCCATCAAGACGCCATTGCCAAAGGCATGAAATGGCGCGAAGAAAACCATTGCAATACCTGGACGGTGCCCTACCTGCCCATTGACCCGGGCGACGTCGGCCGAGAATACGAAACCGACGTCATCCGCATCAATTCGCAATCGGGTAAGGGTGGCATCGGTTACCTGCTGGAGCGCAATTTCGGCTATATTCTGCCTGCCAAAATGCGGGAGGATGTTGGCTACACGGTCAAAAATGTTTCCGACCGCGCCCACGCCGAGTTATCACCCGAAGAGGTTTTGCAGGTCTTTACCGATACCTATGTCAACATCAACAGCCACATCAAGCTGATTGATTATCACTTTGTCCGTTCGCCTGAGATCCATGTTACCGTCACGGTTGAGATCGACGGCCGACAAAAAGAACTGACCGCCACCGGTAACGGTCGGTTAGACGCGGTCAGCAACGCCGTCAAAAAACAGCTTGGCATTGCCTTTTCCGACCTTACTTATGAGGAACACGCTTTAACAACCGGTTCCTCCGCGCAGGCCATCACCTATGTCAGCATTGCCATGCCGAACGGCAAGCGAGTTTGGGGCGCGGGCATTCATGACGATATCATCGCGTCATCCATCAACGCGCTGTTCTCGGCAATCAACCGCAGTATTGAAGGGGGAAACTGAACCATGGGCATGACCATGACACAAAAAATCTTAGCCGCACATGCGGGACTTCCCGCCGTGGAGGCCGGGCAGTTAATCAACGCCGGGCTGGACATGGTGCTTGGCAACGACATCACCACCCCGGTGGCGGTCGCCGAGTTTGAAAAGGCCGGTTTCACCGAGGTTTTTGATCAAGACCGCGTAGCCATTGTACTGGATCACTTTGTTCCGAATAAAGACATCAAAGCCGCCGAGCAATCCAAAACCTGCCGTCAATTTGCCTGCGATCATTGTATCAGCCATTTTTACGATGTGGGTAAAATGGGCATTGAACATGCGCTGCTGCCCGAGCAGGGCGTGGTGACCGCCGGGGACTGCGTGATCGGGGCGGACAGTCACACCTGCACTTACGGCGCGCTGGGAGCCTTCTCCACCGGTGTGGGCTCCACCGATATGGCGGCCGGCAT
>CAJOQU010000046.1 GCA_905236975.1 uncultured Clostridia bacterium | reverse complement strand
CCTTGCTTGGTGCCACGGGGAAGTCACTCGAGTACCGATGAACTCATTATTATGAAGGAGGGAAGTAAAGTGCCAAGAAGAGGCTTTGTTGCAAAACGCGATGTATTGCCGGATCCGGTTTACAATTCCAAGATCGTGACACGCCTGATCAACAATGTGATGTTAGACGGAAAGAAAGGCGTTGCACAGAAGATCGTATACGGTGCTTTCGACATTATCAGTGAAAAAACAGGGAAGGACCCGCTTGAGGTGTTCTCCCAGGCGATGGACAACGTGATGCCGCAGTTGGAGGTCAAGGCCGTTCGTAAGGGCGGTGCGACCTATCAGGTACCGTTTGAAGTCCGTCCCGCAAGAAAGCAGACCTTGGGTCTGCGCTGGTTGACCACTTACAGTCGTTCCCGTTCGGAGCGTACCATGAAGGAACGCCTTGCAGGCGAGATCATGGATGCGTCAAACGGCATGGGCGGCGCGGCGAAAAAGCGTGAAGATACGCACAAAATGGCCGAGGCCAACCGGGCATTTGCTCATTACAGATGGTAGTTTAACTCCGGAAAGGAAAATGGTGATTATAATATGCCAAGAAAAGTATCTCTTGAAATGACAAGAAATATTGGTATCATGGCACATATTGACGCCGGTAAAACAACTACCACCGAGCGTATTCTGTTCTACACCGGTATCAACCGGAAAATGGGCGAAACGCATGACGGCGCGTCAACTATGGACTGGATGGAGCAGGAGCAGGAACGCGGTATTACCATTACCTCGGCTGCTACTACCTGTTTTTGGAAGGACCATCGTATCAATATTATCGACACGCCCGGACACGTGGATTTCACCGTGGAGGTTCAGCGCTCTTTGCGCGTGCTGGACGGCTCGGTGACGGTTCTTTGTGCCAAGGGCGGTGTGGAACCGCAGTCTGAGACCGTTTGGCGTCAGGCTGACGAGTACCACGTTCCGCGCATGATCTATGTAAATAAAATGGATATCATGGGCGCGGATTTTTACCACGTGCTTGACATGATTAAGGAACGCTTTAACTGCAACGGCGTTCCGATCCAGCTTCCCATCGGGGTGGAAGACAGCTTCAAGGGAATTGTGGATCTTGTCAATATGGACGCGGAAATTTATTACGACGACCTCGGAAAAGATGTACGGCGCGAGCCTATCCCCGAGGATATGATCGAGCTTGCCAACAAATATCATACCGAGTTGATCGAGCATGTGGTTGAGCAGGACGAAGAACTGATGGAAAAATACTTTGAGGGCGAAGAGCCAACGGTCGAACAGATCAAAAAGATCATCCGTCAGTCTACCATTGCCAACAAGATGGTGCCGATCACCTGCGGTACTTCTTACCGCAACAAGGGCGTTCAGCCGCTGCTTGACGCGATCGTGGACTATATGCCGGCTCCGACCGACATTGAGGCCATTAAGGGCGTAAACCCCGAAACCGGGGAAGAAGAAGTACGCCATGCGTCGGACAGCGAACCCTTCTCGGCGTTGGCCTTTAAGATCGCGACCGACCCGTTTGTGGGTAAAATCTGCTTCTTCCGTGTGTATTCCGGCACGGTTGACGCGGGCTCGGGCGTGTATAACTCGGTCAAAGAGAACAAAGAGCGTATGGGCCGCATTTTGCAGATGCACGCCAACCACCGTGAAGACATTGAAACCTGCTACTCCGGTGATATCGCCGCCGCGGTAGGTTTGAAGAACACCACCACGGGCGACACGCTCTGTGATGAAAAGCACCCGGTCATTTTGGAATCCATGAACTTCCCGGAGCCGGTTATCCGTGTTGCGATTGAACCTAAGACCAAGGCCGGTCAGGAGAAAATGGGTCTTGCACTTGCCAAGTTGGCCGAGGAAGACCCCACCTTTAAGTGCTATACCGATGAAGAAACGGGTCAAACCATCATCGCCGGTATGGGTGAATTGCATTTGGAGATCATTGTGGATCGCTTGCTGCGTGAGTTCAAGGTGGAGGCCAACGTCGGCGCTCCGCAGGTGGCTTATAAAGAAAGCATCCGCAAGAAGGTCGATCATGAGACCAAGTACAAACGCCAGTCGGGTGGTTCGGGTCAATATGGTCATGTTAAGATCATTGTGGAGCCCAACGAATCCGGCGCGGGGTACGAGTTCATCAACTCGGTCACCGGCGGTACGGTGCCGAAGGAATTCATTCCCGCGGTCGATACCGGTATCCGCGGCGCTTTGCAGGCCGGCGTTTTGGCGGGTTACCCCGTTGTGGACGTAAAGGTCACGCTGTATGACGGTTCTTACCACGAGGTCGACTCCTCGGAAATGGCGTTTAAGATCGCCGGTTCCATGGCCTTTAAAGAGGCCTGCCGTTTGGCTGACCCGGTGCTGCTGGAACCCATCATGAAGGTAACGGTCATTGTGCCTGAGGAATACATGGGCGACGTGATCGGCGACCTGAATTCCCGCCGCGGCGAGATTCAAGGCTTTGAAGACCGTTCCGGCGTGAAACAGATCAACGCCAGAGTGCCGCTGGGCGATATGTTCGGTTATGCGACCGACCTGCGTTCCAGAACACAGGGACGCGGTCAATATGTCATGGAGCCAGACGGTTATAAAGAGGTTCCGAAGAGCATTTCCGAGAAAATTATCTCGGCAAGAGCAAAAAAAGACTGAAAAACCGTAAATAATACTTGAAATTTGCGGAAAAATTTGTTAAACTATAGCTAACATGGCTGTTATTGAATTTTAAGGAGGAATTTTACAATGGCAAAGGCAAAATTTGAACGTAATAAACCCCATGTAAACATTGGTACCATCGGTCACGTTGACCATGGTAAAACCACACTGACTGCGGCGATCACCAAGTATCTGTCGCTCAAAGGTCAGGCACAGTTCGAGGATTATGCGAACATCGATAAGGCCCCGGAAGAGAGAGAGCGTGGTATTACCATCAATACCGCTCACGTTGAGTATGAGACTGACGCCCGTCACTATGCTCACGTTGACTGCCCCGGACATGCCGACTATGTTAAGAACATGATCACCGGTGCTGCTCAGATGGACGGCGCGATCCTTGTTATCGCTGCTACCGACGGCCCGATGGCGCAGACCAAAGAGCACCTTTTGCTTGCCCGTCAGGTTGGCGTGCCCTATATCGTTGTTTTCATGAACAAGTGCGATCAGGTTGACGACGAAGAGCTGTTAGAGCTGGTTGAAATGGAAATCCGTGAGACCCTCGACAAATACGAGTTCCCGGGCGACGATACCCCGATCATCAAGGGTTCTGCTTTGGTAGCTTTGGAATCCACCTCGACCGATGTGAATGCGGCTGAATATGCTCCCATTAAGGAATTGATGGATGCGGTCGACAGCTATATTCCCACTCCGGATCGTAAGGCTGACCTGCCCTTCTTAATGCCGATCGAAGACGTTATGACCATCTCCGGCCGTGGTACCGTTGTTACCGGCCGTGTGGAGCGTGGCCAACTCAACGCCGGCGACGAAGTTGAGATCATCGGTCTGACCGAAGAAAGAAAGAAAACCGTTGTTACCAGCATGGAAATGTTCCGTAAGACCCTCGATTACTGCGAGGCCGGCGACAACGTGGGCGCCCTGTTGCGTGGCGTTGGCCGTGACGAGGTAGAGCGCGGTCAGGTTCTCTGCAAACCCGGCAGCATCAACCCCCACACCAAGTTCCATGGCCAGGTTTATATTCTGACCAAGGAAGAAGGCGGCCGTCATACACCGTTCTTCAACAACTATCGTCCGCAGTTCTATTTCAGAACGACTGACGTTACCGGCGTGATCACTCTGCCCGAAGGCACCGAGATGTGCATGCCCGGCGACAACGTTGAGATGGACGTAGAACTCATCACCCCGATCGCCATTGAGGAAGGTCTGCGTTTCGCTATCCGTGAAGGCGGCCGTACCGTTGGTTCGGGCGTTGTTACCAAGATCAACGGCTAATTCAGCGTTAGACGTGAAACGGTAAATTTTAGACCGTACAGACTTGATAGTCTGTACGGTCTTTTTTCTTTCAACCGAGCCGCGCCAAAAACGGGGTTTTTATAATATGTAAGCCGCATTACTTTTTCAGATCATCAATCGTGATCTTACTTTCATGAGGGATAGGTTTCCAGGTGACTTTCACAAAAAGCGCCAGATACTGAGTATACCGGCCGATGATATCGAAAGTCGGCCAAGTAAATGTATATAGTATTTTTTTGTGCAGGGGGATTTTGATGATCCGCTTACGCTCCATGATAAATACATAAATTGCCACCCACATGTTTTCGAAGTACTTTCCCATTCTGTACAGCAGGCGCCACCAAACCGCCAGCAGCATAGAAAAGAAAAAAGCATGCCATCCGGGTTGCAGCTGCACCTGAACAGGAAAGAAAAACCGAAGGAATCGGGCTAAATAGGTTCCGCCTGTAAAAAAGCTTGAAGGCGGCAGACCGTTGGAAAAGCAATAGCAAGCATAAATCAGCACCGACACCAAAAGCCAGCGGAATACATTGATGACGGCAAAAGGCGTCAACTGCATCAAGGTATCGTAGGAAGCAATGCGATGGCGAATGGATTCCGCGATCCGCCGCAGCATATCGGCGGCAGTCTGTTTGCCTTGCGGTTTTTGGGGTTTGTTCCAGGGATTTTTTAAAAACCGTTTACCGAAGATCACATTGATGAACAGCTGCGGGCCGGTCTCTACAAAGGCAAGCAGATGACCTTTTGACCAACGAAGGCGTTGGCGAAGCGCGATCTTGATGGAATTTGGCTGTTCATCAAAAAATTCGGCGTCATTGTGATAGGTGATCTCATATCCCTGCGCCACGGCGTCGGCGGTAAGGGCTCTGTCTTCGGTTAAGGAGGTGTATTTCCAGCCATCGCGCACGATTTCGTTGGAAAACAGGAATCCGGTCCCCTGAATGTTGGTGGCAAGCCGCAAAACCGAACGCGCACGATGATTGGCGCGAATGGAGCGCAGCCAGTGCAGCGCGTAGGTGGAGGCTACCCAGGATTCATTGAAATTTTTGGTGTTGCGGTAGCTGGTGATGATCTTGGAGCCCGCGTCAAACGCGTCGTTCATACGGGAGATATAGTCTTGTTTTAACAGGTTGTCCGCATCAAAGACAAAGTAGCCTTCAAAGGAGTCTCGGCCGTAGTCCTCCTCAATGCGGTCAAAAAGAAATTGCAGGGCAAAGCCCTTGGTGCGGTGATCCGGGTCGAATCGCTCATAACAAACCGCGCCTTTTTCCCGTGCAATGGCGGCGGTATGGTCGGTGCAGTTGTCCGCCACCACAAAAACGGTCAGCAGTTCTTTGGGGTAGTCCTGCGCGGCGATACTGTCAAGCAGATTGCCAATCACAGCACTTTCGTTTCGCGCGGCGATCACAATGCCGTATTTGTGCTGTTTTTGAGCGGGCGGAAATTTTCGGGTAAAAAAGAAACCGAGAATGCGCCATACTGTGCGATAGGCAATCATGGCGCTGAGCACACTGCCGATGATGCCGTAAATGACCTTAGCTGTGGGGTAAGCCGCGCCGATGCCGCCAATCACCGAGGCGGGCAAAGAATGGAACATAACAAAATCACCTGAAAAGACATATACTGAATAACGAATTAGTACGAGGGGTTCGCATTTTCATTGCAACGCAAAAGCGCGTATAGGATTTTATAACAGTTATTAGATTGACGATCCGTGTCATCATGATTTGTGATTATTATAGCATGATATGCCCGTAATTGCAAGAATCTTCCATAGGTTGAGTCGACTCTCGTCAGCCTATGACCGCAGGAACATAAAAATATACTAAAAATATGTCAAAAAGCAGCCGAAAAACCGTATAAAAATAAATTGATTTTCTTGTGAAAAAGTTATATAATAATAAATTATTGGGGGCGTACAGTATGTGGATTAGCGGACTGATCTCCTTCTTTTTTGGGGGGCTTCAGGCATTTTTATTAAGAAAAACGCTGTTTTCGCTCACCGCGGGCAGTTGGCCGAAAGCGTTGCTGTTTTTGCTTATAAAGCTTGTCTTGTACGCGATCGCCTTGACGCTGTTGGTCTTGCTCTTTGTGCGGTATGCAGTGCCTTGCGCGGTGGGATACGCCTTGGGACTGCCGCTCATGGTGTCTGTTTTATTTCTTGTGCAGACCCTTCGCGGAAGTCAATTAAAAACCGGAGATGATCAAAAACGAAACCCGTAACCATTCTTGAATTCGCAATTTCCGCCGTTTTATTTGCATTGGGTTTGATCGGCTTTTTTTATGTGCGATCGGCCTTGAAGCATCAAAACGGTGAAAACAAAAAACTGAAAACACGCTCCAGGTTGTTTTTATGCTTAGCGGTCATATCCGCCTGGTTTTTTGTTGGGACTGCCATCACCTTGGTGAGCGCATCGTCCGGCGGCGGGCTGGAGGTTGATTTTCAACTGTTCAGCGACCGGGTGACGCTTTTCGGCGTCAGCTTTGCCAAAACCAGTGTGGTGATGTGGATCATCACAGCCATTGTGCTGGTATTGGGGTTGATCTTTCGATTTTTGGTCTTTCCGCATTTCTCGCTCGACCAACCAAAGGGCTTTCAAAATGTGATGGAGCTTGCCGTGGAGGCGATGGACAGCTTTGTTGACGGCAAGGTAGGGGAGTTCGGCGCGAAGCTTTCACCCTACATGTTTGCGCTGGCGGTGTTCATGGTGCTTTCGGCCTTTTCGGAATTGTTGGGCTGTCGGCCGCCGACGTCCGACTTGACTGTGACCTTGGCAATGGGACTCATTACCTTTGTGCTGATCAATTATTACGGTATCAAGAAAAAGGGATTGGCCGGCCGAGCCAAATATCTGGCTTCGCCCACACCGGTCATTCTGCCCATGAAGCTCCTAAGCGACGTGGCGGTACCGATCTCGTTGGCCTGCCGGTTATTCGGCAACATGTTGGGCGGAATGATCGTGATGGATTTATTAAAATCGGTCTTGGGCGGCTACGGTTCGGGTCTGCCCGCGGTGGCGGGGTTGTATTTCAACCTTTTCCACCCGATCATACAAACGTATATTTTTATTATTTTATCGTTGACCTTTATCAACGAGGCAATCGAATAACAGGAGGAATAAAAAATGGTAGCAATTGGTGCAGGATTGGCAATGTTGGCGGCTTTGGGAGCCGGTCTCGGAATGGGGCTTGCAACATCAAAGGCGGTGGAAGCGGTGGCACGCCAGCCGGAAGCTTCGGGCAAAATCAACGCCATTCTATTATTGGGCTGCGCGCTGGCGGAATCAACCGCCATTTATGCGTTTGTAGTAGCTCTGATTTTGGCCGCTAAGGCATAAGGCAGGCGAGTAACGTGGAAGGCTTGGTTTTAACAGATCTTGCAAGAGATCTTTTAATCAATATCATCAATATCATCATTCTGTTTGTGATTGTGCGGTCATTGGCTTATAAACCGGTGAAAAAGTTTTTAAACCAACGAAAGGCGCGCATTGCGGAGGAATTAGAGGACGCGGCCAGGCAAAAGGCGGAAGCCGAGCAGGAAAAACAGCGGCTTGAAGAACAATTAGAGGCCGCAAAAGAACAGGGAGACGCTTTGCTGCGTGAGGCGGAGCAAACCGCCCGTCAAAACGCGGCACAAGTGATCGAAAACGCGCATAAGCAGGCTGCGGAAATTACCGAAAAAGCACAACAAAAGGCTAAACAAGAGCACGATGAGGCACTTGCCTCCATGCAGGAAGAAATCACCGAGCTTGCGCTTGCGCTGTCACAAAAAATGCTGGCGCATGAGGCGACCGATACGGATGACCGCCGCATTGCCGAGGCCTTTTTTGCCGATTATCAAAAAGGGTGAGAAGATGCAGGTAACCATTACAACAGCCGAACACATGTCGGACGAGACGTACTCTCTGATCTGTGAAGGCTTTCGAAAACAGCTTGGCGATGTGACTTTTGAGCATGTGATCGACAATGCCATTCTTGGCGGCTTTATTGCCGACGCGGATGGGATGATCTATGACGCGAGCATGTTGTCACAGCTTGAAAAAATCAAGCAAGAAATCACAGAATAAGGCGGGGGAAACTTTGGCGGATAACACAAATGAAAAAATCAGCGCCTACTTAAAGCGTAAAATCGCCTCGTTTCAGGTACAGCCTATTGTTTATCACCGCGGCACCGTAGCCAAAGTGGGCGATGGCGTGGTGAGGGTGACCGACCTGCCAGATCGCCTTTACGGCGAGTTACTGGAATTTGACGGCGGCGTGTTCGGCATGGCGTTGGACTTGGAAGAAAACGGTGTAGGCGCGGTCTTGTTGGATCATGCCGATACCGTGCATGTGGGCGAAGGCGTCAGGGGTACCGGCGTGGTGGCAAAAGTTCCGGTAGGGAACACGCTGATCGGCCGGATTATTGACCCCATCGGCCGCCCGTTGGACGGACTTCCGCTTGAGACAGACGACTATCTGCCGGTTGAGCAGAGCGCGCCTGCCATCATGGACCGTCAGCCGGTACACACACCGTTAGAAACCGGCATTTTAGCGATTGACAGCATGATCCCCATTGGCAGAGGTCAGCGGGAGCTTATCATCGGTGATCGCCAGACCGGCAAAACCTCGATCGCGGTGGATACTATTTTGAATCAAAAGCAAAGCGATGTTCTTTGCATTTACTGTGCCATCGGCCAAAAGGCCTCGAATGTGGCGCAAACGGTGCAAACTCTGCGCCAAAACGATGCGCTGGATTACAGCGTGGTGGTGGCGGCTACGGCGGCTGACAGCCCGGCTATGCAATATTTAGCACCTTACGCCGCGACCGCAGTGGCCGAGGGCTTTGCGCGAAAGGGTAAGCATGTGCTGATCGTGTATGATGATCTTTCCAAGCACGCAGTGGCTTATCGTACCATGTCGTTGTTATTGCACAGACCGCCGGGACGCGAGGCGTTTCCGGGTGATGTGTTCTATTTACACAGCCGTCTTTTAGAGCGCAGCGCCTGTCTGGATGAAGCGCACGGTGACGGCAGTATTACCGCTTTGCCGATCATTGAAACGGTGGGCGGCAATATGTCGGCCTATATTCCGACCAACGTGATTTCGATCACCGACGGGCAGATCTATTTGGAATCCGACCTGTTTCACAGCGGCGTGCGGCCGGCGGTGAATACCGGTCTTTCGGTCTCACGTGTGGGGCGGTCTGCGCAGCACAGCGCCATGCGGCGGGTTTCGGGCACTTTGCGCATCGATCTGTCGCAATATCGTGAAATGGCGGCTTTTGCCAGCTTTGGCAGCGATGTGGATGATGCGACCCGGCAAATGCTGAACAAGGGGCGCACATTGGTGGAACTTTTAAAACAACCGCGCTCTGCTCCATACACCCTGTTTGAACAGGTGGCATTGTTGACAGCCTATCAACAACAAATTTTCGAAGGGGCGGAAAATGGCCTTCGCGCCGTAGCAACCGCTTTATTGGCCTTTTTAAAGGAAAACGAGTCGGACCTGGCGGAGCGCGTCAACCAAACGGGCGAGCTTACTGACAGCGATTATGAACGGTTGTCGGCTGTTTTACGCGAATTTAAGGAACAACACATCAATGGAAAATCTGAGTGAATTAAAGCAACATCTGCGTGCGACCAGGCAAACCCGGCAGATCGCCAATGCGATGT
>CAJOQU010000045.1 GCA_905236975.1 uncultured Clostridia bacterium | reverse complement strand
TAAGCAGTAGATCCGCCATACTTAAACTCTTCTGTTTGTTTTCGTGGATACCCCTCTGGTCCGGCTTGCTTGTCAAATGCTCTGATATACGCAGAATCATTTTGAATCATTGCTTCAACCCGTGCAACGTTATCTGGCGTAAGCTCGACAATCTTTTCGCCGTTTTGTTCAACGGTTTTTATCATGTATTCTTTTGCTCTTTCTGATTCTTCTTTGATAATCATGACATTTTCTCCACTTTCCCAAATTCCCTCCGCCGGGTTGCGACGGAGGGAATTTCTTTGGATTAGTGCTTAGATCAAGATATCGATTCGGATATCTTTCCACTGACTTGTCTTGAAGTGGTGTACGCTCGGGGCCGTTTGGACAAACTCGCGGGCGTAGGCTTCATCGACGGTCAGTTCAGCGATTTTAAGGGGCTTTTTGGGATTATTTCCCCTGCTCCTTAATAGCTGCCTGGGCTGCGGCAAGGCGGGCGATCGGCACACGGAAGGGCGAGCAGGAAACATAGTCCAGTCCGATCTCATGGCAGAACTCAACCGAAGTCGGGTCGCCGCCGTGCTCACCACAGATTCCGCAATGCAGATTCGGATTCACGGGTTTGCCGAGGTCAAGCGCCATCTTCATCAGCTTGCCAACGCCGACCTGATCCAGCTTCGCAAACGGATCGTTTTCAAAGATCTTGGTATCATAGTAAGCATTCAGGAACTTACCGGCATCGTCACGGCTGAAACCGAAGGTCATTTGAGTCAGGTCGTTGGTGCCGAAGCAGAAGAAGTCAGCCTCTTTGGCGATTTCATCAGCCGTTAAGGCGGCACGCGGAATTTCGATCATGGTGCCCACTTCATAGGCGAGATCCACACCGGCGGCCGCAATTTCGGCGTCGGCCGTTTCAACCACGATTTTCTTCACAAACTTGAATTCTTTGACTTCGCCTACCAGCGGGATCATAATTTCGGGTTTGATATTCCAATCGGGATGTTTCTTCTTCACGCTGATCGCGGCGCGGATCACAGCGGTGGTCTGCATTTTTGCGATCTCGGGATAGGTGACGGTCAGGCGGCAGCCGCGGTGACCCATCATGGGGTTGAACTCATGCAGAGAAGCGATGATGCTTTTGATGGTTTCGACACTCTTGCCCTGCGCGGCGGCCAAAGCCTTGATGTCATCCTCCTCGGTAGGAACGAACTCATGCAGCGGCGGGTCTAAGAAACAAATGGTAACCGGGTTGCCTTCGAGCGCCTCATAAAGCTCTTCAAAGTCGCCCTGCTGATACGGCATAATCTTAGCAAGCGCGGTTTCGCGTTCTTCCACGGTGTCAGCACAGATCATCTCGCGGAAGGCGGCGATACGGTCGGCCTCAAAGAACATATGCTCGGTACGGCAAAGACCGATGCCCTCGGCGCCCAGCTCACGCGCTTTTTTCGCATCACGCGGGGTGTCGGCATTGGTGCGGACCTTCATGGTTCTGTATTTATCGGCCCACGCCATGATACGGCCAAATTCACCGGCGATGGAAGCATCTGCCGTGGGGATGATGCCGTCATAAATATTACCGGTGGAACCATCAATGGAGATGTAATCACCCTCATGATAGGTTTTGCCGCCCAGTTCAAACTTTTTATTTTCTTCGTCCATATTGATTTCGGAGCAGCCCGAAACACAGCAGGTGCCCATACCGCGGGCAACCACGGCCGCGTGCGAGGTCATGCCGCCGCGAACGGTCAGAATGCCCTGCGAGGCTTTCATGCCGGTAATATCTTCCGGTGAGGTTTCAAGGCGAACCAAAACGACCTTTTCGCCCCTGGCTTTCCAAGCCTCGGCATCATCCGCGGTGAAGACGATCTTACCGCAAGCGGCGCCGGGCGAAGCGCCCAAGCCCTTACCGACGGGGGTGGCGGCCTTTAAAGCCTTGGCGTCAAACTGCGGGTGCAGAAGGGTATCGAGGTTACGCGGGTCGATCATCAGAACGGCCTCTTCCTCGGTGCGCATGCCTTCGTCTACCAAATCGCAGGCGATCTTCAAAGCGGCCTGCGCGGTGCGCTTACCGTTACGGGTTTGCAGCATGAAGAGCTTGCCGTGTTCAACGGTGAACTCCATATCCTGCATGTCGCGATAGTGTTTTTCGAGAGTCTCGCAAACCTTTTTAAATTCAGCGAAAGCCTCGGGGAATTTCTGTTCCATTTCGGCGATCTTCATGGGGGTGCGAACACCGGCCACCACGTCTTCGCCCTGCGCATTGGTCAAAAATTCACCGAACAGGCCTTTTTCGCCGGTTGCCGGGTCACGGGTAAAGGCAACGCCGGTACCGCAATCGTCACCCATGTTGCCGAAGGCCATGGACTGCACGTTGACCGCAGTACCCCAGGAATAGGGGATATCGTTATCACGGCGATAAACGTTGGCACGGGGGTTGTCCCATGAACGGAAAACGGCTTTGATGGCGCCCATGAGCTGCTCTTTCGGGTCGCTCGGGAAATCCGCGCCGATCTTGGCTTTATACTCGGCCTTAAACTGCGAGGCAAGCTCTTTCAGGTCGTCGGCATCGAGCTCCACATCCTGCGTGACGCCCTTCTTTTCCTTCATTTCATCGATCAATTGTTCAAAATACTTTTTGCCGACTTCCATCACCACGTCGGAATACATTTGGATAAATCTTCTGTAGCAGTCCCACGCCCAACGGGGGTTGCCCGATTTATCGGCGATGACCTGCACCACTTCCTCGTTCAAGCCAAGGTTTAAGATGGTGTCCATCATGCCGGGCATGGATGCACGCGCGCCCGAACGAACCGAAACGAGAAGCGGATTTTCCTTATCACCGAATTTTTTACCGGTGATTTCTTCCATCTTGATGATATATTCCATGATCTGCGCCTGGATTTCATCATTGATTTTCTGACCGTCCTCGTAGTACTGCGTACAAGCCTCGGTAGAGATGGTAAAGCCCTGCGGAACGGGAAGCCCGATTTTGGTCATTTCGGCCAAATTGGCGCCCTTACCGCCCAAAAGCTCACGCATGTTGGCGTCGCCTTCGCTGAAAAGGTAAACGTACTTATGACTCATTTCCGAATCAACCTCCTGATTTTTTTATGGATGAACTCCAATATAGCTTTTTGCAACCTATATTTTATAGGTATCCAAACCATTATACCAATTTTTTGAAAAAAAATAAACCGATTTTTTTCTTTTTTTAAAAATCGGTTTATTTTACACAAATAAATGTAATATTATTTTTTCTTTTTATAGATTCTGCAACAAATTTATCCTGTACACAAGCAAAAAAGGCATTGCATTTTGAAGGTGTCCGGCGGTGCAAGCCCCGGTTTTACGGAAACGTCCCGCCAAAACGCCGCAAAGTGCTTTTCGGGTAATCTTCGCTTGCAGGGCGGAAGCCGTTTTTACCCAAACAACCGCTCGAAAATATCATGCAGGTATTGAATCGGTGAATAATTTTGTCGTAAGGGAAGATAAAACAAAGAATACGCCAAAATAGCTAACGCGGCAAACAAAACCACCAAAATAACCAAAAAGATTAAATGACGCGAAAAAGCCGTCAACGGTTTTGGCGAATCGGAGTCGATCACGGCGTGATACTCATCATCCTGTTCGGAAAAATCGGTTTGATATTCAAACACGCTTTGGTTCGACTTGGTGCGGCTTTTTTTCATTTTTTCAGGCTCCATTATAAATTCCACGCCATCATCCTCTTCGAACGATTCTTCAAATGCCGGATCCTCGGTTTCAAAGATCATGCCCTCTGATAAATCGATTTTTTTCGTCGTCACCTCGGGCGTCGGCTTTGAAAGGGGTTCGGTCGATTTGGCGATATTCGCTGCGGCTTCCGATTCGGATTCAGCCGGCGAAGGCGTTTTTTCATCGAACGATGATTCTTCTTCCGTGGGTTCTTCCGCCGGTTCTTCCGGGGACTGCGAAACGATTTCCGTAGGGTGTTCTTCTTCCGGTTCTTCAGGCGAGTCCGGTTCTTCAGGCAAGTCCGGTTCTTCAACCACCGGAGTCTCCGGCGCCGGAACGAACAGCGCCGGGTCTTCGACGGGAGCAGGCTCGGCCGGGTCAGACGAAACCGGCGGTTCCTCAGGCGCGGTCGGCGTTTCCTTTTTACCGGAGGCAGCGTAGAGCTCTTCCATATACGGGTGGATGAGGGTCTGCATAATAGACTTACGCACCGTTTTATTGTCGCTCAACAGGATCATGGTTTGCGGGCCGCTTTCAATGATACAGCCGCCGAAATATCCCTCCGGCGTGACCAGCGGCACCGAACCGCGAATGATCGAGATCGCGTCGTTGCTTTGAATACCGTAAACCTTATTGTCTACCTGTTCAACGTCTTTTCCGATAATGTGCGCCACAAGCGAGATAAGCCCATCCGCCCCGAAAAGCGCCCCCGCGATCAAAATGACCGTGCTGCGCGAGACCGCGCGGGAAAGATGCTGCACCAAACTTTTTTTATCAGCCACTTTATCATTCAGCAGGCGCATGCGGCAACACCCGCACAGATTAAATTCCAGCTCAAAATCGGTATTGATCTTGTAATAGATCATATCCACTTTCAAATTTTGAAACATTGTTCGCCCTCCTTATTTTAAAACGGGAAATCGATCCCGCGGTCGTCATACCAACGTTTGGGGTAGCGCGGTGAGGGATTGACCGTGGCGGCCGACGTATCGGTCTGCTCGGATTCACCCTGCCTGGTTTCGCGCGCCATCACCACCAGACGTGCGTTGTTGAAATCGTAAGCACAGGTGACCAGGGTGATGATGTTATCGGTCATCTGTACGTCCACCCCGGTGTGGAGGAGACTGCGCTCGGTCGCCTCGGCCACCCATGAATCAAAATCATCGATATTAAAAAAGCTTTTGCGGGCAATGTTGTAAATGTGCCCGTCATCATCCGCCTTTTCGGCGTTTAAAAGAAACACGGCGTAAATTTTATAGGTGCCGGTATGGTAAAGGGTGGAAAGGGTAAAGGTGGGGTGCTCTTGGTAAAAAGGCAGCTCACGCAGTCTTTCCAGCGTGCCGAACATGGTGCCGTTTTTCATTTTGTGGCCGTAAATAAGCAGATTTTTGTCGGTTTGATCTTCGGTGATGACATTCTCGGCACCGAAAAACAGCGCGCCTCCGGCGGCTTTTTGCTTTTTTTGGTTGTGGGTCAAGTAAAATTGATTGTCCTTCGCCTGATAAACCGGGTTGTCAATTTCGGTGCCGGGAACCGTCAGCCAGGCTTTGAAATCGCCGTTTTCTTCTAACATGGCCTGAATCAGCGCCGAATCGGGTTTATCATCGCTCGGTTGTTCCGAGGCACTGTGCCAAAGTTGGCGGCTTTGCTTGACAATGTTATTCTGCTTGCGGGCGCTCAAAAAATAATGAGTCAAATACCCCGCCGACACGATCAAGGTGAGCAGCGCCGCCAGAAAAAAGATTTTCATGAAAATTTGCTTAACATTGTCTTTTTTACCGGGCAGGTAGGATTGACGCAACTCAGCTAAAAAGACCTTTGCCCGGGACTCTTTTACATGGCTCATAAACAGCGTTCCTTTTAATCAACATATGAAAAAGCGGTTTGAGTGACCGCCTTGTCAACCAGTGCCGCCACATCAAGCGCCTTTTCGGCCTCTTCACAGGCGGACAAGGTTGGGCGGGTCTTGGGGTGCTTGGGGGTAAAGACCGTACAGCAGTCTTCGTACGGCAAAATAGAGGTTTCGAAGGTGTCGATCTCCCGTGCGATGCGGACGATCTCCTCCTTGTCCATGCCGATCAGCGGCCGCAAGACGGGCATTTGCACCACACTGTCGGTGGTGACCAGCGCCGGCAAGGTCTGGCTTGCCACCTGACCCAGGCTTTCGCCGGTAATCAGCGCGGGACTGCCCGAACGAACGGCCAGCCGCTCGGCAATGCGCATCATCATGCGCCGCATGATGAGGGTAAAATACTCCTCGGGGCAGTGCTCGGCAATGGCGTCTTGAATTTCTGTAAAAGGCACCACGGCCAAATCGACAGCGCCGCTGTATGCCGCCACCTTTTTAAGCAATGTGCGCACCTTCTGCTCGGCACGCGGGCTGGTATACGGTGGGCTGGCAAAATGCACGGCGTTCAGGCGCAAGCCCCGCTTGGCCATGGTCCAAGCTGCAACCGGACTGTCG
>CAJOQU010000044.1 GCA_905236975.1 uncultured Clostridia bacterium | reverse complement strand
TTCCTCTAACCCTTCCAGTTCGCTTGCCTGCCCCACGTTACCCGACACGGCAATGATTTCGGGGTCGTTATAATTTTCTTTCAGCCACGGGATGATGATGGAAGTATCCAACCCGCCCGAATAGGCTAAAACGACCTTTTTGATATTGGTTTTATTCATAATGATTCCTCCGAATTTGCATATTTATGAATGATTATGCAGTCATTTTACCATATAATGAATATTTATGCAAGCTCTTTTTACAATTATTACAGAAATCGCCCTACCGCACAGTTTCCATAGGACAGTCCTTAGGTCTTTTGTGCATTTTTTTACGAACCCGCACGGGCGACCAGAAAATATATAGGAACGCCGTTACCGGCGTTCCTATATCATCGTTTTGGTATCATTCCAAACTATCGGCTCCAAACAGAGTCAATTTTCTAAGCAAAATCATATCCGCCGCGTTCTCCATGCGGCCAAAGCCGGGCACCACGGCTTCGTCCTGATCGGCCAACAATTTTTTAGCGCGTACCAAATCCAGCACATTTAAAACGCCGTCGTTATTGGCGTCTCCCATCACGATCGAACCCGCAAGCAGAGGCGTTCGATCGTTGGGGGTAACCTTGATTTCATAGTTCAGGCGGCCGTCTGTGCAGGTAATGCCGTAAACCGCCGTCGTCACAGCCGCGGCCAGGGGAGACTGAAAAACCAGCTTGGTCTCGCCGGTGGTAAGGTCTAAACGATAAACGCCGTCCGGCTGGGAATAGAGCAAATATCCGGCAAAATCGGCAATAGTGGTGCAATTAGCATTCCAAATGCCCGCCCTTCCCGTTTGGGTATTGAGCGTCCACCATCGAAAATTGACATTCAAAAGGCTTTGATCGCCGGTCACTGCTTTCAGGGCCGAATTTTGGCTATCCATATAATAAAGCTTGCCGCCGATCAACTGCACCGCCGCATCGGAATTCTGCCAATAGGCGTTGTCATATGTAGTATCGTTCGGGATTTCGGGCAGGGAATCCTGATAGTCGTCTGCATTGCCCCACTGGTCACTATGACCGTTCTGCAGCATGTCATCCGAAACCAAAAAATATTTATGCCGCACGCGCCCGAGCACATCATAGATCGGGTCATCAGAGGTAATATCCACATGGTAGGGCTTGTCATCAATATATACAATGACCCACGCGTGCCTCCATTTGGCGGAATTTACATAATAATTGGGAATGCCCACCTTGTTCAGCAAATAGCGATACGCCTTGGCATACCCCTCGCACATGCCAATGCGGTTGACCAAAACACCGTAAAGGGTATAATCCACATCGGCCTGCACGCCGGCATCCAGCGCTGTTTGATTAAAAGCACCGTGCAGGATCAGGCGGTCATGGATCAGCAGCGCCTTTTCGGCATCGGTCAAAACGTCATTACCCGCCACGCCTTTTAACAGGGTGTCGGCCGCCGCCTCGCAGGCTGCCAGATTTTCTTCATAATGGTCATACAATTCGTTATAGTATAATTTTATGTAAACCACCATATCCCCTTGTTCCGTCGGTTGATAACTATAGCCGTACGCACTTTGAAGAACGAAGCCCTCTATGACCTCACAGCGCAGATAATCAAAAATGGTCGGCAGTGCCGAAACCGAGATTTGATAATCCGAAAGCACAAGCTGATTCGTACCGGTCGATAAACAGTTCAAAAACCGCTGATGCAGATCCTCCGGGTCGATCCCAAGATTTGAAATTTGGCGGTAATAAACGCCGACCTTGCCGACTTCCGGCTGATTCACACTGTCTGCCGACGCGGTCAATGCCGGGCAGGCAAACAAGACTGAACACAACACGGTCAGCGCAATCAATAGAGCGGAACCTTTTTTCATACAACGCATATTCAACATCAACCACCTTTTGGAGCAAAGCCATCCTTATTTTTATTATAAGTCTTCTTCATTTTTATTATATTCAAGGAAAGTCCGCTTGTCAATCACGAAAAATCACGGAAAGTCATTGACAATAAAAGGGGGATATGGTATACTTACCATGTTTCAAACTGTTCTTTGTAACTGACGGATCAAGTCTCACACCCAACAAGCCCAAAGCACCGAAGCGATCCATTTTTCGGGCGCTTTCCCTGATCGGGTGTAAGCTAAGTGGAGCACCACATGGATCAAAGAACCGAATTGCCGACCGTCTGGGCATTCTTATCTTTCGCAGGGTAAGCATGCCCTTTTTAACTGTTTAAAAGATTAAAGGAGAATTTGCATGGAAAATCACGACGGATACCGTTCCCCTTTTTCAACACGTTACGCAAGCAAAGAAATGCAGTACATTTTTTCAGATGATTTCAAATTCGGCACCTGGCGCCGCCTTTGGATCGCCCTTGCCAAGGCCGAACAGCAGTTGGGGCTGCCCATCACCGATGAACAGATTGCAGAGCTTGTTCAGCATCAAAACGACATCAATTACGAGGTGGCGCAAAAACGTGAGCAGGAAGTTCGACATGATGTGATGTCTCATGTGTACGCCTACGGCAAACAATGCCCGCTGGCCGAACCGATCATCCACCTGGGCGCCACCAGTTGTTATGTGGGCGACAATACCGATGTGATTATTTTGCGGGAGGCGTCGCGTCTGATTCAAAAAAAGGCGGCGCAGGTCATGAAAAATCTTGCGGATTTCGCCGATCGCTACAAAGCGCTCCCCTGCCTTGCCTACACCCATTTACAACCCGCGCAGCTGACCACCGTGGGCAAACGTGCCACCCTTTGGCTCAACGACCTGGCGGAAGATATGGAAAATTTGGAATTTCAGCTTTCCCGCTTAAAATTGCTTGGCTCCAAAGGCACCACCGGCACCCAGGCCAGCTTTATGGAACTGTTCGGCGGCGACGAGCAGAAGGTCAAAAAGCTGGAACAACTGATCGCAGAGGAAATGGGTTTTTCAGCCTGCGTGCCGGTTTCGGGGCAGACCTATTCCCGCAAGGTAGACGCCTGTTTCCTTTCGGTGTTATCCGGTTTTGCACAAAGCGCTTACAAATTTTCCAATGATATGCGCCTGCTGCAATCATTTGAGGAAATGGAAGAACCTTTCGAAAAAAATCAGATCGGTTCCTCCGCCATGCCCTATAAACGCAATCCCATGCGGTGTGAACGTATTTCGGCGCTGGCACGGTATGTCATCATCGACGCGGTCAATCCCGCCGTCACCGCCGGCACCCAATGGTTCGAACGCACACTGGATGACAGCGCCAACAAGCGCATCGCGGTGGCAGAGGCCTTTTTGGCGGTCGATGCGATCCTCAACATCTATTGTAATGTGACCTCGGGGCTGGTCGTCTACGATCAGATCATTCACCGCCGGGTTATGGAAAAATTGCCCTTTATGGCCACCGAAAACATCATGATGGAGTCGGTCAAGCGCGGAGGCGACCGTCAAGCACTGCATGAGATCATCCGCGTGCATTCCCACGCGGCCGCGGCGCAGGTCAAGCTGTACGGCGGCGCAAACGATCTGATTCGCCGCATTGCGGAGGATGAACGCATTCCCCTGACCGAAGAAGAAATTTTAAAAGAGCTTGATCCTGAAAAATACATTGGCCGATGCCCCTCACAGGTTGAGGAATTCTTGCAGAATGTGGTTGACCCGATCTTACAAAAGTACTACACCGGCACCGTTGCGGCGGAGCTGACAGTATAAAAACGGAGGAACAGCAAATGAACTTTTTTGAAGACCTGAAAAACTATGACGGCGAAGTCGCCGCCGCCTGTGACGCGGAGCTTGCCCGCCAACAGCACAACATTGAACTGATCGCATCTGAAAACATCGTATCAAAGGCGGTACTTTTGGC
>CAJOQU010000043.1 GCA_905236975.1 uncultured Clostridia bacterium | reverse complement strand
GTCTGCCGGACGGCCGGTACGAATCGGGCGGATTGCCCGTAACCCTGCAAAACGGTGTGGCACGCTTGCAGGACGGCACCCTTGCCGGCAGTACCGCCACCCTTTGGGACTGCGTAAAAAAGGCCGTATCGTTCGGTATTCCGTTTGACGACGCGGTGCGCATGGCAAGCCGCACGCCCGCCGAAATGTTGAGACTCAACAAAGGCCGGGTCGCCGTGGGGTATGACGCCGACCTGTTGTTGGTAACCCCGGATTTGCAGATTAAGACTGTGATGGTGGGCGGCAAGCTTTTTGCTTAAATCATACGGCCTTTCCCCTGTCTTTCCCCTGTCTTTCTCCTGTCCTTGGAAAAAGCAACCGGGCAGCCCAAAAAAGGGTTGCCCGGTTGTTCTGCTTTAAGCAGCAATACCTTTCAATTTTTACTTTATAAATAAAGTGCATGCAAATCCATTGCCGCAACCCGTTTTTGATCCGGTATTTCGCCGCCTATCGTACATGTACAAAGAAAAATCAGATTTTCAGCCGTCCGATGTGTCATCGTCTTATCACCCGTTTTACGAGATATTTCATTGTTCCCTTCCTTTTTTTCAGAAAAATTCTGCCCGCCACAGTATGGAGCATAAGAAAAGTATAAAGCCGGTAACCCAACTCCGCCACGCTGTGTGTTTTGCCGTCCCGTACAAAGCCGGTCATCACCCCAATAATATCCTCATCGGTAATGCCGTATTCTTTTTGGACGCAATTATCCCCTAAAATGACATAATCATGTTCCCGCACCTTGATAATGCGGTGCAAAACACAGTCGTTCGGCGGGCGGCGATAAAGCACCACATCGCCGACTTTACAGCGTTCGTCCTCTTTTTTTGTAACGGTAAAGAGGTCTTTCCCCTCTCGGAGCAACGGGAGCATACTGACCCCTTTGATGGAATAAGTCAATACGCCGTATTTGTTCAGATAGTCTTCGTAGGAGATTCCCTCATTCATCGATCTTTCGAAGCTCCTTGATCGCCTTATCGATGGCGCCCTCCGGCTCGTTATACTGATTCATTGGAAGTACCGTAAAGCCTTCAGCGGCATTTTCAGCATGGCACATTTTGTTTTCGCCCGGGCGCAGGCAGAAATAATTGGGCGTTACAAGCAAGGAATGGCCTTTATGATCCCATGCAAAGACTTCATTATAATAGGCCACCGTATTGCCGATATTCTCTACAAGCAGGCTTTGATCTCCTTTTCTCGTCACATGCAGTTTTGCCTTTGCAAAAATCAGGGGACGCATGGGGTTTTCGCCGGACGCAAAAAAGCTCCATTCCCTGAAAATCCCCCCCACTGCGGATTCCACGCGTACCGTGCAAAGATTTTCCGGCATTTTTACCGTTATGGTATCAATTTTACAAACATCTTTTATTTTGCATGAATATACTTTTTCAAATAGGCAGATTCCGTCACAATCAAACAGCATGACTTGCAAATCATGTAAATCAATCGGCTTATCTGCCGACATAACCAAATCCATTCCAAACAATTCACCCGCTTTGGGGGCAACTGTTTGATAAGAAAGTTCTGCCGATATCGGCGCAAATGATTTTTGAACTTCATAAAAGGCCGGTTTGGGAGTTCCATCGTACTCGATCAGGGAATTGTTTGCCGCATTCGGAAAAGATTCATTTCCCATCCAAAAGATGATTCCGCTCTTTTGTCCTCCATGGCGGCGTACCGCATCTGCACTGTAACGCAGCGATTCCGCCTGCAAATAACGAAATGCTGCAACATATGCCGCCAAAGGATCGCTGTATTCTTCAAAAGAGCCAAAGTATTGTTGCAATAGATCATACGAAATCCACCAGGCGCCTCGGCTTACCCAGTAATCATTTGAGAAATCAGGCGGCCAGACTTCGGTATCGCAATAGTGTTCAAGCGTCTCTTTTCGCGGGCAGGCAGGTGTACCGACCTCGGAAAAAAGAACACTGGCGCTTTTTTCAATCATGGAGTAATGCCGGGTAAGCCCGCCATATAGCCATTCACCGTGACAGTCACCGTTGATAAAATCACCTTTCCGAATGTCTCCGCCTTCGATGCGTGAGGGAGAGGAAGGAAGAAACAGAATTTCCGGGCAATAGGTTTTAACGGTATTCTCCAGCATTGCAATATTGGCGCTTGTGTGATCAACCGGGATCAATTTGTCCGCACTATTCCAATAAAGCTCGTTCCCGCCGCACCAATAGGTAAGGCTGACATGTGATCTTAATTCATGAATGTATGTCACCGCAATTTGTTCCAAACCATTGATATAGTCCGGATCCTCGTTCGGGGCATTGTCGATCCCGCTGGAGGACTGAGGGAATTCCTGCCATACCAAAAATCCCATTTCATCGCAAAGGCGGTAAAACTCCTGACTTTCCCGCAAAGCACCGCCCCATACACGAATCAAATTGCAGTTCATTTTACAAAACCGCGTTAGAATAAAGCGATAGTCTTCTTTGGTAACCGAACCATAAAAAGGAGAAAGCGGAACCCAGTTGATACCCCGAATCGGAATCTTTTTGCCGTTGATAACCGGTGTATACGGCAAACAACCCTTCGGAGCACCTTCCGGCGCCGCATAGGAAATCGTGCGGAAACCCACCGTTTCCTTGCGTTCACTTACGACTTTTCCGTTGCAAATCAGCTCCAGCTTTGCAATATAAAGCGGTTGATTGCCAAATCCATTCGGAAACCAGGCGTCAACCGGAATCGGAACGGTTTTGAGGAAAAATGCAGTTTTTCCGGAAACATGTAAACTTTTTTCCGAAAAGGTGACAACATTCCCGTTTTGCAAAAGAGACAGCCGCAAAGAAACCGAAGCGGAAGCTTTTACCGCCTCCAAAACACCTTCGCATAAAACCGTTCCGCCGATTTCGGATAAATCCGTTCTGAAATTTGCCGAAAGTGTCTCTGCTCCGTTGACGGTTTCCAAATAGACATCCCGAAAGATACCGATATTCACAAGGCGTGGAGACCAATCCCAGCCGTAATTAAAACGCGATTTGAAGATATTGGTTTTACTGGTATATCCAATCTGACCGTCCACTTCGGGCGGCTGCAAAAAGACAACGCGCAGTTCATTTTCTTCCCCGATCAGCACGGCATCCGTAACATCGATACGGTAAGGAATATGCAT
>CAJOQU010000042.1 GCA_905236975.1 uncultured Clostridia bacterium | reverse complement strand
TTGCCGGCGGTGGCGCCGTTTTCAGCGTCAACGCGCATCGCTAAATTCTTTTTGGTGCTGTCGGTCACAACCTCACCCAACATTTCGGCAAATTTGGCGGCGTGTTCGGCCTCTTCATATGCGGCCTTTTCCCAGTACAGACCAATTTCGGGGTAGCCCTCGCGGTGGGCGACGCGCGCCATGGCAAGATACATGCCTACTTCACTGCATTCGCCGGTGAAGTTTTCGCGCAGGCCGTCGAGGATGCGCTGATCTACGCCCTTGGCGATACCGACCACATGCTCGGCAGCCCAGGTCTTTTCTTCTGCCTGCTCACTGAATTTGGATGCGGGCGCATGGCAGATGGGACATTCCGCCGGAGCAGATTCGCCTTCGTACACATAGCCGCAAACAAGACATACATATTTTTTCATGTTCATTCCTCCTGAATATTGATAAAATTTTGGCTTAAACTTATTATACCTGATTTGCCGTATTTGTCAAGAAAATCTTGTTGGGGCAAAAGCAAAAAACGACCGTGCGAAGCAAATGCTGCGCACGGTTTGTTCCTTGCATTTTCGAGACCTGCTGTTTACGCTGTGACCGAACCACCGGCCGAGCCACCCGACGGCAGGCCGAAGCTGACGCTGAGAGCTTTATCAACTTGCCCCATACAGGCGTTGTCGAGGCTGCCCATTTTTTCTTTCAGGCGGCGTTTGTCAAGGGTGCGCACCTGCTCGAGCAGCACAATAGAATCTTTTTGCAGACCCGAACCGTCGGCATCGACCGAGATATGGGTCGGCAGGTTGGCCTTGTCGCGCTGACTGGTGATGGCCGCCGCAATGACGGTGGGGCTGTAGCGGTTTCCTACGTTGTTTTGAATGATAAGTACCGGTCGGATACCGCCCTGCTCTGAGCCCACCACGGGACTGAGATCGGCATAGTAAATTTCTCCACGCTTGATAGTCATGTTTCTTTCACGCTCCGTTTCGTTTCTAATACTATTTTTGCCTTCTTTTTTTGGAAATAATCATAAAAAATGAATTTCATAATTTTAAGTTTGCCCGCTATGCGCTTTGCGCCGCAAAGACATGTTGCTCTATCGGAGCGCAGGGGTATTCCGTTCCCTTGTCCGTAAAGGAAAACATACCCGGTCAGTGCGCCATCCGGCAGTTACGGTCGTAAAGGGTGACCGTGCTACAGTATATGTCCGCAAAAGGTGGGGCGTGAAAAAAGCCGCCCCGCGATCAAGCGGAGCGGCAAAAGCCATGCGTATTCTTTGTTGTGATCTTGCGGCGGTCAGTCGCGTGTTTTCACGGCAGGTGCGCGGAGATTATTCTAAGAAGAAGTTGTCGGAATCGTTGTTTTCGTCTGTCGGGGCGGTCTCATCCTCGATTAAAATATCGTCGAATTTATCGTCAAACAAATCACCCAAATTTTCTTGTTCCAAGTTTGCGCGTTTTCTTATAGCGACGGCTCGCACAATGGCCCAAACAATCAGGACAATCACGGCAAGGCAAAGCACCAACAGACCTAACACCACGCGTTTGGCGTTATCGGCCAGAGAACGGAATCGCGCCCAAAAAGACATATCAGCATAGATGTTTTCGGAGGAATCGCCCTGCATCAGCGTTAAGGAGGGGAACCGTTGCAAAGTTTCTTCCTTGGCGTCGTAGCGATAAAAGCCGTAAGCGTTGTTATGGAAACAGTAGAGGTAGTAAAAATCTCTTTCACCGTCGCTGTTGGTGGCATAAGCGGTAAAGGTCTGCCCCTGCACCGTCAGGCTGACGGGATAATATTGGCTGGGCATGGAATACGCCTGCGGTAACGGAGCCGGAATATAGTCGCGTGTCTCGAAAGAGAGGTACAACAGCTTTTCAAAGGATCCATCTTCCGTCAACAGGTAGGGGGCATAGTCGTCTACCGGCGGTTCATCCGCGGTTTCGCCGGTTTCAGAGGAAGCATCCGGCTGACTGTCGGCATCATCCGTATGGGAGGCGGCCTTTAAATAATAAAGGGTATAAAGGTGATCCTGATCCTGCGCCACAACAACCGGCAGACCGTTGTATTCCACCTCAGCAGACAAAAATCCGCTCGGCAGGTGAACATCAGTCAAATCGGTCGCAAGGGTATAGGTCACGCCGTTCAAGGTGACCGAGGGCGTGTTATTTTCCGGTTCTTCGGGCGCGGCATCCGAGGTGGTTTCCTCCGGGTCTTCGGCACGGCGGGTGATGGTAATGGTGTAGATTTTTTGGTTGCCGTTGGCCGCGGTCACCGTGATGGTGCGGATGTTTTTGCCGACTGAAAGAGCGGAATTACCCGAAACGGAAACCTTGGCGTCGCGGTCGGCCGCGGTGGCGTAGACCTTGCATTCTTCGCAGGAATTGGGCACCGAGGCGGTGTAGGTGGTGCGGGGGACCGAGAACGAGGGCGAAAGGCTGCCCGCACTCAACGAAAGGGATTTTAAGTTGGCGTTGTCGGATTTTGAGACGTCCTTGACCGTTATGGAAGCGGAGGAACCGAAGGAAACGTCTTCGTCTTCCCCGTAGGCTGCACCGCTTGCGGAAATGGTCGAAGACCCTGCGGACTTAGCGGTAAAGGTGAACTGGTGGGTGATGCTGGTGCCGCCGTTTTCGCCTTGCGCGACCTTGATTACCCCGGCACCCGAAGCGTTGACCGTGCAGTCGGAGCTCTTGTATTGCAGCACATCGGCATTATAAGTCACGCTGAAATCGGTGGAATAGATGGCAAAACCCGGCTTGATGGTGACCGAAACGGTTAGGCTTCCGCCAACCTCAACGCTGGACGAACTGAAATACAGTGAGGAATTGGCTGCCGAGGCGGGAACGACCGCCATGGCCGCGAATATCACGGCCGCGAACAAAAAAGAAATAACGGTTTTTAACTGCTTCATGGTGGCTCTCCTTAATTGAGTTTTTTAATGTCTAAAATGTCCATTTGTACATTGGCAAGGTCGCGCCCGTTGATTTTTCCGTCACCGTTGGTATCGCCGCCTGTAAAGGCGTGGCCGGTTAAAGATTTGATTTCTAAAATGTGCATTTGAATGTTAGCGAGATCCCGCCCGTTGATTTTTCCGTCACCGTTGGTATCGCCCCGCAGCATATTGGACGCTTCTGTCAAAAGCGAAAACACACAGTCTTTTTCGGCCAGCACGCTGATTTTGTAAGAGGTGGTGTAGCCGGTCTCGGACTTCACCTTCAGGGTGACGGTATTTTTCCCCTTTTTCAATTCGTAAGAGGATTCCCCCGCATAGGCCGCGCCGTCCGGCACATCCACCGAAAAGAAGGTGTCGCCGCTGACAGAAAGATCGTAATTGTATGTATAGCGGTCAAACGAAGGGGTCAGCCCCTCAACGAGGATATCTTGAAAATAATAATTGTTTTTCTTGTCGGTTTTAGCGGGCGCGGCTGACACCTTGGTCGGCATGTTTTTGTAAACCGGAATATAAAAATCCAACGTGGCGTTTTTGAGGTCTTGGTAGGTTTTCGCCACCTGCCTGCCGCTGCTGTCGGCGTTATAGACCGCCGTGGCGTATTGGTGGTAAATGCGGTTGGTGTTTTTGATGTTATAATTCATGTAAAAGTAGGTGTTCTGCCCGGCGCTCACATAGCCGTTCGCACAAAACTGCGCCCCGCCAATGATGGATTTGGAGCGGCTGTTCCACCCATTGTTTTTGGCATAGGTAAGCCCGGCTTTGATTTTGGCCGCATTGGTATCGCCGTAAGTTCCAATGTTGAAGAAGTTGTAATACCCTTCATAGCCTGAATAGGTACCCGAAATCAGCGAAGAAGTGCCGCCGGTGCCCTGCTCTTGAATTATGGTGGCTGCCAGCACATAAGGACTTACGCCCGTTTGCTTTGCCGCCGCCATAATGACCTTGGCGTAAGAGCCGCCGTAGGCGGTGTCATTTGGATCGGAATACCCCTTTTCCAAAAAGGTGCCTTTGATGATCTTACTCAAGCCATCTTCGGTTTGGGTTTTTTCATTGTAGCTTAAATTCATGTATGCGTAAATTTGGGTGGCGTTTAAAAAATTGCGGGGATCCATATAATATTGTATGACCTCGCGTGAGGCAACATACCAGCTGGTATCGTAAGCGACATAGGTGTTTTTATCCCACCGGTATGCACCGTTTTCCATGGAAAACCATGATTGACTGTAGGATTTGGGCACGACCTTATAGGTTTTTAAGGTAGAAAGCTGCTCTAACTCAACGGCTTCACTGAGGGTGAGGTTGATCTCATCAGCGATAAACTGCCAGTTGGGGTAGGTTTCATGCAAAGCGCGCAACGCGGCGTGGTAGCTTTCGGGGAAAGCCGCCAGCTGCTTTTCGAAGGCGCTTGCTGCCAAAACGGGAACAAGATTGTTGGGACTAAGGGCGGCGCACAGTGTAAAAATTAGTGTCAAAAAAACACAAATTCCCTTTTGAATCGGTTTCATCAGGCGCCCTCCCAACGCAAAAAAGTACACGCTTATTATACAATTTCCATAACATATTGTCAACTAAAACCGTTTGAAAAACGTGAAATTTGTCGGAAAAGTTCAAAACAGCCAAAAAAGAGCCGTCTTGCCAAAAAAGCAAAACGACTCCATACAAGATTTTTCAAAACAAACCGTGTGGCAGGATCAAGCCTTCTTTTTGGTTTTGCGGGTTTTCCACACGACCCAAAGGGGACTTGCCACAAACAACGAGGTCACACAGCCCGAAAGCAGGCCGAACGCCATGGGAATGGCGAAGGAGCGAAGGGTGGTAAGGCCGAACAACTCAGCGACAACCACAATGGTCATCACCGCGCAGAAGGTGGTCAGCGTGGTCACAAAGTTACGCGCTTTCACGGCATTGATACTGTCGTTCACGATCACGTCAATGGTCTTATCGGGGGTCAGGCGCTCGTTTTCACGGATGCGGTCGTATACCACGATGGTGTCGTTCAACGAATAACCCAAAAGGGTCAGCACAACGGCAATATAGTTGGAATCGATCTGTAACCGGAAGATCACGCAAACAAAGAAGGAGATCAAAATATCTAAAACCAACGCACACAGTGCGGTGACCGCGGCCGACACACCGCCGATCTTGCGGAAACGAATGCCGACGTAAACCACGACCAGCAGCGCCGTAATCAGAATCGCCACTAAACTTTTGGCAAAGAAGGTTCCCGCAATGGTGGGACTGACCGAGTTGGAGTTATAAAGCAAGATCCCGTTATCGGCAAAAGCCTCCTCCAAAGAGGTGGTCAAGGCTTCCTGCGTTTCGGCCGACAGGGCGTCTTTGCCGATCAGGCTGATCTCAAAGGTTTGCGTATCGCCCGCCAAAGCGGTGCTTTTGGTAACGGTAAAGTTTTGCTCCAACACCCCGTCCACCGTTTTTTCAATGTCGGCGGTTTCAAGATCGCCGGTGTAGGCGTAGGAAATTTTGGTGCCGCCGGAGAAGTTGATGTCAAAGCTTACGCCGAAAATAAAAGCGCAAAGAATACCGGCAAGAAAGATAACGGCGTAAACGATCAAGGCACATTTAAAAATCTTTTGAGAGTTTAAAGTCAAATTACGCATTTTTCTTACCTCCGTAAAGCCAGGGTTTTCTGAAGACCTTCAGTTGAGAGATGCTCTTCAGCATGTACTTGGAGGCAAGCACACCCATGATCAGGTTGAAGATCACGCCCACCAGCAGGGTGTAACCGAAGGAGTAGATCGACCCGGTGATGGACGACCCGAACAGCGACATCAGCGGCGAGAAAATTTTGGCGATGATATTGTCCGGCGTGCCAAAGGCACCGATCAACACAATGGATACAATCACGATGGTCACGTTGCCGTCAATAATCGCGCTTAAAGCGTTTTTAAAGCCGCTGTCGATCGCGCCGTCAATGGTCTTACCCTTTTTGAATTCTTCACGAATACGCTCGGCCGCGATTACGTTACAGTCAACGCCCACGCCGACCGAAAGGATAATTCCCGCGATACCCGGCACGGTCAGGGTAAAGCTGGAAGTATTCGGGAAGAAGCCCGAAATGCAGGCAATGGTGCCGGCCAGCTGACCAAGCAGGGCGATGGCGGCGATGACGCCGTTCAGACGGTAGCGCAGGATCATGATCAGGCAGACAATGCCAAATGCGATCGATCCGGCGATCAGCATGACGCGCAGCGCGTCAGAGCCCAGCGAGGGTGAAATGATTTGCAGCTTGCTGTTATCAACCGTTAAGGCAAACGGCAATGACCCGGCGTTGATTTTATCGGCAAGCTCTTTTGCTTCTTCCGAGCCGCCAAGCCCGGTGATATAGGCCGAGCCGTCGGTAATGGCCTGATTGACCTTCGGGGCGGAAATTTCGGTTTCATCCATCCAGATCGAGATGGTACTGCCCACCAATTGCGCTGTGGCGGTGGCAAATTTGCCGGTACCTACATTGGTGAAGTACAAATACACGACATAGTTGCCGTCTTGATCCACCCCGGCTTGCGCGTGGTCGATGTCGGTCGCGCCGCTTAAAATCACGTCGGACTGATCTTCCCCGCGGCAGAAGGTCAGCAGGGCGGTCTCGCCCAACTCCCGCACAGCCTCGGCGGCGTCAAAATCACTCTCATTCGCCGCCCACGGGAACCGCACGATGATCTGATGATTGTCATTATCGGTGTAGACCTCGTAGTCGGTAATGTTTTTGTTGACCAAACGCGTTTCGATAATGGCCTTCGCGGCGTCCATATCGTCGTCCGTGATGTCAACATCCTCCTTATCGGGGGAGAAGACGGCTTCCACGCCGCCCCGTATGTCAATACCCCAGCGAATATCGCCGGCGCCTTTGACGTAAACTTTTCTGGTATCGCCGTAATAGTTTTCAATTCCGAAAAAAGCGGAATAAGCAAGCGCCAAGATCAAAACGAAAACAATGAAAAACACCGGCTTACCTGTTCTTTTGGACTTCATTGGCAAATCCTCCAACCTTTTTGATTCTACTATTATACATAAATTTTTGAGCAAAGTCAATCATTATGTAAAAGATTCCCATCAACTTTTCTCATTGCACAGTTTTTCCAGCGCGGCGTAGCGAACCGAAACGCACAGTACCACCGAAGCACTGCGGATCTCCTCTACCGATGGGTAGGACGGCGCGATGCGCAGATTGGTGTCGTGCGGGTCAACGCCGTAGGGATAGGTCGCTCCGGCCGGGGTCAGGATCATGCCCGCGTTGGCGCAAAGCTGTTCCACCCGTTTGGCACAGCCATCCGGCACATAAAGGCTGATAAAATAGCCGCCGCGCGGTTTTGTCCAGCGGGCAATGCCGGTGGGAGCAAGCTGGCTTTCCAGCTCGTTTAAGACCGATTCAAACTTGGGCCTTAAAATAGCGGCGTGGCGTTTCATGTGGCGCACAACGTCTTCGGGCTCGGCGAACATGCGGGCGTGACGCAGTTGGTTTAGCTTATCCGGCCCGATGGTTTGGTATTTCATGCGGCCTTTCAGCATGGCCACGTTATTGGGACTGGCCGCCTCGACCGCCACCCCCGCGCCGGGGAAGGTGATTTTAGAGGTCGAGGTGAAGATGAGCGGCAGATCGGGATTACCGGCTTTCACGCATTCATCGTAAAGGTTTAAAAGCGTGTCGCCCTCGTCGTACAAATCATGCACGGCATAGGCGTTGTCCCAAAAAATGCGAAAGTCTTTGGCCGCCGGTTTCAGGCGCGCCATGCGCCGCACTACCTCATCGCTGTAGGTGATGCCCTCGGGATTGGAGTATTTCGGCACGCACCAAATTCCCTTGACCTTTTCGTCCTGCACCAGCTTCTCGACCATGTCCATATCCGGTCCGGCGTCGTTCATGGGAATCGGTACCATTTCAAACCCAAAATATTCGGTAATGGCAAAATGGCGGTCATAGCCCGGTACGGGGCAAAGGAACCGAAGCCCCTGTTGTTTTGCCCACGGTTCGCCGCCAAAGCCGTGGGTCATGGCCTGGGCAACGGTGTCGAACATCATGTTTAAAGAGGAGTTGCCCCCCACAATGATCTGCTCGGGGTTAAGCCCCAAAATTTTGCCGAACAGGGTTTTTAACTCGGCCAGGCCGTCCAACCCCCCGTAGTTGCGGCAATCGATCCCGCTGATGTTTTTAAAGCCGGTGTCGTTGCCGACCAGGTCGAACATTTCCACGCTTAAATCCATGTTGTCAAAGCCCGGTTTCCCGCGGGACATATCCAGCGATAAATGCATCGCCTGCAAGTCTTCGTATTCACGCCGAACCCGCCGGAATTCCTCGGCCAGCTCGTCTTTTGACATGTGTAAATAATCTGTCATGCAAATTCCTCCTGTGGGGCGATTATTTTATGACCTTGCTGTCATTTTCTTCGCACAGGCGAGCGGTCAGATCGGCAAGGCTCATGCTGCCAAGGTCGCCGTTTTCACCGCGCTCGCGTACCGAAACGGTGTTGCTTTCGACCTCGTTGTCGCCCACGATCAACATATACGGCAGTTTTTGCAGACGCGCCTCACGGATTTTATAGCCCACCTTTTCGTTGCGGTCGTCAACCTCTACGCGGAAGCCTTTTTCCTCTAATTGGCGCTTGATGTCAAACGCATAGTCGAAATGACGGTCGGCAATGGGCAGAATGCGCACCTGTTCGGGCGCCAGCCAAAGCGGGAAGGCACCCGCGTATTTTTCAATCAACAGCGCCAGCGTGCGCTCGTAACAGCCGATCGAGGTGCGGTGAATAATGTAGGGATGTTTCTTTTGCCCGTCACGGTCAACATACTCCATACCGAATTTTTCGGCCAGCATTTGGTCGATTTGAATGGTGATAAGGGTATCTTCCTTGCCGTAGACGTTTTTGATTTGAATGTCTAACTTCGGGCCGTAGAAAGCCGCTTCGTCGATCCCGATTTTGTAGGGGATTTCCAAATGATTGAGAATTTTCTCCATGACCCCCTGTGCTTCGTCCCACTGTTCGGGGGTGCCAATGTATTTTTCACGGTTATTGGGATCCCACTGTGAGAAACGGTAGGAGACGTCTTCATAAAGACCGAGGGTCTTTAACATATATATCGCAAGCTCCAGCGAGCCCTTGAACTCCTGCTCTAACTGCTCGGGGGTACACATTAAGTGCCCTTCCGAAATGGTGAACTGGCGCAGACGGATCAGGCCGTGCATTTCACCGCTGTCCTCATTGCGGAACAGGGTGGAAGTCTCGTCATACCGCAGCGGCAGGTCGCGGTACGAGCGTGCGCGGTTTAAATAGGCCTGATATTGGAAGGGGCAGGTCATGGGGCGCAGCGCAAAGCATTCTTTGGTTTCGTCATTCGGGTCGCCCAGCACGAACATGCCGTCCAAATAATGATCCCAGTGGCCGGAAAGCTTGTAAAGCTCCCGCTTGGCCATATAGGGGGTTTTGGTCAGCTGCCAGCCGCGGCGCGCCTCCTCGTCTTCTACAAAACGCTGTAAAATTTGAATGATTTTGGCGCCCTTCGGCAGTAAAATGGCAAGCCCCTGCCCGATCACATCCACCGTGGTGAACAGCTCCAGCTCACGGCCAAGCTTGTTGTGGTCACGCTTTCTGGCCTCCTCCAGCATGGTAAGGTGTTCCTCCAACTGGCTGGCCTTGGGAAAGGCCGTGCCGTAAACGCGGCAGAGCATTTTTTTGGAGGAATCGCCCCGCCAGTACGCGCCGGTGGCCGAGGTCAGTTTAAAGGCTTTGACCGCGCCGGTACTCATCAGGTG
>CAJOQU010000041.1 GCA_905236975.1 uncultured Clostridia bacterium | reverse complement strand
GGGTTTACGTTAAATCAGGAAATTCCCGTGCAGGAAAACGGCAAGCTATATTCCGTTATGCGCGCCGCTTTCACCGGCGACGACTCCCCCTACCCCGTGGTGACGGAATACGCCGGTCGGCTTGACCCGCACGACCCTGTCGCACGGCTTTATCTTCAAAAACAACTGCGCCGCCTGCAAACCGAAGCGCAAGCGTTGTCCGCCCTGCCCGACCGGCAGAAGGAAGCGCAACGGGCGCGAGAGATTGCGGATCAGCTTTTCGCATATATGGAGGATGAACATGGCCTTTGACGGATGTTTTCTTTACAAAACAGTCAGCGAACTGCAAGCGGCTGTGGATTCCCATGTGGATAAAATCTACCAACCCTCTAAAAACGAGCTGGTTTTTTTACTGCGCAAAAAAGGCTTTGCCGAACGGCTGTTGATTCACCTGGGACCGGGTGCGGCACGCCTTCACTTTACTCAAAACCGATTTGAAAACCCCGCCGCGCCCCCCATGTTTTGCATGCTGCTGCGCAAGTATTTATCCGCCGCTAAACTGTTGTCCATCACCCAACCGGGAACCGAACGGATCGCCGAACTGCATTTTGCGGCTTTAAACGAAATGGGCGACGCGGTGACCTACCGCCTGGTGTGCGAATTGCTCGGCAATAAAACCAATCTGCTGCTTGTCGGGGGCGACGGCAAAATCCTTGACGCGCTGCGCCGCAGTGACCCTGAAAGCGCCGATCGCCTGATTTTACCGGGTGCGCCTTACGAATACCCCGCCGGGCAGCAAAAAAAGAATCCGCTTGTCACGCCGCCGGCGGTATTGGCCGCCGCGGTGTGCGCCAAAAGCGGAGATCCGGCAAAGGCTCTGCTTGATTTGACAGACGGTTTTTCCCCTTTGATCTGCCGTGAGGCGGTTTATCGCGCCGGGGGTGAACGCTTAACCGAGGCATCCCTGACCGCGGCGTTGACCGACATCGTTCGTCATCTGACCGGCTCCGGCGACCCTGCGATGTTGATAAAGCCCGACGGCACACCTGCGGATTTTTCCTACATGCCCATCCACCAATACGGACAAAGCTTTGAAGTTAAACGGTTTG
This sequence comes from uncultured Clostridia bacterium, assembly GCA_905236975.1. Lineage (GTDB taxonomy): Bacteria > Bacillota > Clostridia > Oscillospirales > Acutalibacteraceae > UBA737. The sequence goes on along the minus strand of CAJOQU010000041.1, from coordinate 26,344 downwards.
CAAGCTATTCCGCTTTGCTTGACGGCTTTTATTCGGCAAAAGAAAATGCCGAGCGTCTTCGCACCGCCGCGTCCGACATTCTGCGGTTGGTCAGCACCCTGCGCGCCCGTACCGAAAAAAAGCTTGCTTTGCGCCTGCAAGAGCTGAAACAATGCGAAAACCGCGAACACTTTCGCATTTACGGAGAATTGATCAAAGCCAATCTTTATCAAATACAAAACGGAGACACATCGATCACCGTGCCGAATTTTTACGATGATTTAAAACCCATCACCATCCCGCTGGATCCGGCTTTATCACCGCAAAAAAACGCCGCACGCTATTTCAAGGAATACAAAAAAACCTACACCGCCGAACAAACCCTCACCGCCCTGACCCAAAAGGATCGCGAGGAGTTGCTGTATTTTGAAGCAGTCTCGGACAGTATTGCCCGTGCCGAAACCACGACTGACATTGCTGAAATCCGTGAGGAACTGACCGAGGCGGGCTATGGCAAGCGCACACCGGAACGGCGCAAAAATGCCGCCGCTTCTGCCTTTCGCGAATATACCTCGGTTGAGGGGTACCGCATCGCGGTGGGCAAAAACAACCGCCAAAACGACCGGCTCACCACCGTTTTGGCCGCCAAAAACGACCTATGGTTCCATGTGAAAAGCTTTCCGGGCTCGCATGTGGTGGTCTTTTGCCACGGCGAAGCGGTATCAGAGGAGACCTTGCTGTTTGCCGCCAAACTGGCGGCGGCCAATTCCAAGGCGGCGAATTCTTCTAACGTTCCGGTTGACTACACACCGGTCAAATATGTAAAAAAGCCGGCCGGAGCCAAGCCGGGCATGGTAATCTATACCACCAACAAAACTCTTTACGTCGATCCGAGGTGATTAACCAATATGAACATTGGAGTCTCCACCTCCTGCTTTTACCCGCTGGAGACCGAAATCGCATTGGAAAACTTGGGCAAAGCAGGCGTCAAACGCGTGGAGATTTTCTTCAACGCCCTGTTGGAATGTAAGCCCGCTTTTGTCGATCTGCTGCAAGATATTCAAGAGCATTACAGCATGCAGGTAACCTCCCTGCACCCCACCATGTCGTTGGCCGAATCATTTATGATCTTTTCAGCCTATGACCGCCGTTATGACGAAGCGGAAGAACAATACCGCCGCTACGGCGAAATTGCTGCGCAGCTCGGCGCGAAGTATATTATCATGCACGGCGGTAAGCCAAACGGCGTTTTAAGCGATGAGGAATATTGCGAGCGATATCTGCGCATCAAAAACGCTGTGCGCCGAGAGGGTGCGATCGTTTTACAGGAAAATGTGGTGCGTTTTCGTGCGGGCGAAGTAGAATTTTTACGAGCCATGTGTGAATTATTGGGCGATGAAGCTGAGTTTTGCCTTGATCTCAAGCAATGCCTGCGAGCCGGTTATCGCCCTATGGAGCTGGTAGAAGAATTTTTGCCCCATATCCGGCATTTTCACATCAGCGACCATTCCCCCTCGTCGGATTGTCTGCTGCCGGGCGATGGCGGATTCGATTTTCCAAGTTTTTTCGACTACTTGAACAGTCGCGGATTTTCCGGAACACAAATTATCGAAGTATACAATAATTGCTATGAAAAATACGATGAAATATACAATAGTTACTATAAATTATTAAATAAATAATTAAATTTAAAATTATTATTGATTTTTATAGATGTTTCAATTATAATAACTATAATAATGTGTAAATTATTTTGAGAAATAGCAAAGATTTCCCCATCAATCAAGACAATGCAACAGCAAATACGAACGTGAGGTTTATTGACTTGGATAACTTTTCTGTAGAATTTTTAGTGAAAACTTTGGTGAAATATCTGCATTTCATCATCATATCGGCAGTTGTTTTTGCCATCGCCGCCTTTTCTTATTGTCATTTTGTTGCCGTTCCGAAGTATTCCGCCAAAGGGTCGGTGTTATTGACCAACGGTGCCATCATCACAACCGATGAAAATACTACCAGTTCCCAAACGATTGCCGGAGCGGATATTACCGCATCCCTGAGCCTGAAGGACACGGTTATCGACATTTTAAAAACCAGCGACATCTATAAAGAAATGTCTGACAAGCTTGACGGGAAGTATTCCTACACACAATTAGCGTCCGCCGCTTCGATCGTCAGCCGTAGTACCGGCTCCTTGTTTGTGGACATCTCCTTTACCGCCGTAACCCCGGAAGAAGCCATCAACCTGACGAACACCTACTTGACTTTGGTTCCCGATTATATTGCCGATTTTATTCCCAATTCCAACTCGGCGGTCACCACCACGGCGGAACGAGCCTCTAAAACCTACCCGCGCACCGCCTCCACCACCATATTGGCGAGTTTGTCGGGCGCCGTCATTTCCTTTTTGATTGTTTATATCTTTTCGATCTTCAACACCACCATCAACTCCGAAGACGATATCGCCGATCATTACGATATCCCGTTGATCGGCTCGGTGCCGGATTTCTCTACTGCCAGCAATAAAGGTTATTACCGCAACTACAAAAATTCTTATTACTCCTCGTACGCCGGGGGATATTACTCATCTTACAGGCGTCATTCTTCCAACAAAGGCGGTGAAAGCAATGAAAAATAAAAAGGTTAACAAAAAGTCCGAACAGGCTGCAGCCGACGTTCAAAAGACTGAAAAGACTGAAAAGACTCCGAAAAAAATTCCGTTCGCCGTTTCTGAAGCTTATAAAAGCATTCGTACCAATCTTGTCACCAACCTTGCGAAAAGCAATAAAAAAATCATTGCCGTTTCCAGTCCGTACGCCTCCGAAGGAAAATCCACCACCGCCATCAATTTGTCTATCTCCTTTGCGCAGTTAAACAAAAAGGTTCTCTTGATCGATTCCGATGCGCATCGTCCCTCGGTGCATACCAAAATGAAACTGGATAATGAACAGGGGCTCTTGAACATCCTGACCGGCGACGCCGCTTTTCAAGATGTTGTTAAGCATTATTCCGATTATCTGGATGTATTGACCTCCGGCCCCTTAGTCTCCAACCCGACCGAGTTGCTGCACTCCAACACATTGGTGGAATTGTTTGACTCACTTCGGAAGGATTACGATTATATTTTGGTCGACGCGCCTCCGGTCAACCTGTTATCAGACGCACAAATTGTTGCCCAACGTTCTGACGGCATGATCATGCTGGCTCGTGCCGGCATCACCACACACGATGCTCTGCGCCGGGCATTAAACAACGCCAAAACTCTTTACATTGATGTGATCGGTATAATCTTAAATGGTTCCGATTACGGCACCAAGCGGTATTACAGCAAGTATTACAACAAATATTACAACAAATATTACAACCGCTACTACAATAAATATTATACCAAGTATTAAAAAGCAAGGATTGTCTCACCGGTCACCGTTCACCCGGTGGGACTTTTTTGTATCGAGGTGGATCATGTTAGATTTACACGCCCATATTTTACCCTGTGTTGATGACGGCGCCAAAGACCTGGACGAGTCGCTGGCCCTGCTTGAGATGATGAAAGCGCAGGGCATTACCTCGGTCGTGGCCACGCCACACTTTTATGCCGCCTACGACACGGTTGAGGATTTTCAAGCGCGAATCAGCCAGGCCTACAAAACCTTAACCGCCGCTGCCGCCGGAAAAGACCTGCCCGAAATTTTAGTCGGCAGTGAAGTATTGTATTACCGATACCTTGGGGTCAGCGATTCGGCGCATGCCTTTTGCCTGAACGGTTCTGACTACCTGTTGTTAGAGCTTTCAAACGACTGCATCGGCAACGGCTTGTGGGAAGATATCCGCAATTTACAAAACCGGCACATCACGCCTATTATTGCTCATATTGAGCGTTACCGGCACTTATCCGGCTATAAACAGTTAATACGCTTTGTGCAAGAGAACGCCATTCCCGCGCAGATCAATGCCTCGTCCCTTTTGATGCGATCCGAGTTCAGGACGATTCGTAAATTGTTTGAAGCGGATGTTGTGACCTACCTTGCCACTGATGCACATTCGGCCACCGCCCGTCCCCCCATGATGCAGGCGGCGCTGCAGTTGATTGCTGAAAAATTCGGTCAGGCGCAGGCTGACCGACTGGTGCAAAACTCCTTACAGTTATTCCATGATATCAAAAACGAGGGTGTAGCATGACAAGCAAAACCTTAGAAATTCAAGAAAAAAGCGGCGTGCGGTTTATCACTTTTCCGCATTTTTCCGCCTGCGGCTTTTTACGGCACGGGTTTTCCACCCGTATCGGCGGTGTCAGCACCGGCGGCTGTGCCACCATGAATTTGAGCTTTTCCCGCGAAGAAAACCGAGAAAATGTGTTAGAAAATTACCGCCGTTTTTGCGGCGCGATCGGGGTGGATCCTCACCATTTGGTATTAAGCCGCCAGACCCATACCAACCACGTGCTGGGTGTAAACGAGCAACACCGCGGCGTCGGCATTTTTGCCCCATCGTTTCAGGATATTGACGGCCTTGTCACCGACCGCCCACAGGTGGCGCTGGTCACGCAATATGCCGACTGCACGCCCCTTCTGTTTTGCGACACCCGGCAGCGAGTCATCGCTTGTTCGCATTCCGGCTGGCGCGGCACCGTGCAGCAAATCGGGCGGGTTACGGTGGAAAAAATGGTAAAAGAATACGGCTGTAACCCACGGCATATCATCGCCGGGATCGGGCCTTGCATCGGTTCCTGCTGTTACGAGGTGGATGACGCGGTTTACCGGGCATTTCAAGCCGTGCCGACCTTTACACTTGAAAAAATTTTCACCGCTAAAGGCGGCGGCAAATATATGCTGGATCTGGTTGAGGCGAATCGCCAAATTTTATTGCACGCCGGTATTCCGGAAGAAAACATGGATATTTCCGACCTTTGCACCTGCTGTGAAAACGAAGAATTATTTTCACACCGCGCAACAGGCTGGCAACGCGGCAATTTAGCCCTGATGATTGAAATGGTTGAATAACGCAATTCGGCACATTTTTAACCCCATAAATCAAAGAACAGAAAAACGCATGACCCGTTCCCCAAAAGAACCCGCCATGCGTTTGCTTTTTTGTACTTATCGAGTGTAAGCCTTGTTTGGTTTTTATGCGTTTTCATCCAGCATTTCCAAAATCGCCTTTTTGGGTCGGGCGCCGACCGCCGAGCGAAAAATTTCGCCGTTTTTGAAAACCATGATCATGGGGATCGAGGCCACGGCAAACTGCTCGGCAATGCCGGGCTGTTCGTCCACATTGACCTTTACCACCTTGATGTCGTCCCGCTCCTCGGCAATCTCGTCAATAATGGGTGACACCATTTTGCACGGACCGCACCAATCGGCATAAAAATCCACCAAGACGGGCTTCTCGGAATGGAGCACCTCATTCTCAAAATGCTCCTCGGTGATCATCATAACAGACATGGCGGTCTCCTTTCAGGCGGTCGCTTCAATGGCGATGTCCGCAATGTTGACATTGACCTGCGTAATCGCGTTGCCGGTCATGGTTTGAATTTTATCTTTTACATTTTGCTGAACCTTTTCGGCCACATCCCGCACCTTGGCGTTTTCTTTCACACAAAGGTAGACATTGATCTCCATCGCACCGTTGATATTTTCAACCTTTACGCCCTTAAAGGCGCTTTTGCTTTTGATAACGCCCTTCAGGTCAATCGATTTTTTGGAAAGGCCCTCAACGCCTTCCACCTCTTTGGCGGCAAGCTCCACCATTTTTTCAAGAACCTCGGTGCTGACCGAAAGTTCGGTTTCTTTATTTGTCATGGAATGACCCTCCGATCTGATGAAAAAGAATTCTACCATTATTATAGCACATTTTGTTCAGAACACAACCATTTTTATGAAAAATTATTTTTTAACCCAAAACCATTTTGTCCTTATCAACTGTAAGCCTTGACTAATTCCCTATAAAATGCTATATTGGACGTAGTTGATATTTGGATTGGTGCTTTGCCGTTTCATCGTATTTTATGTTTGAGAAAGGATATCGTGATTTTTATGATGAACATGTCCAAACGAATTCGCGAAGACCATTACGCCGAGGAAATGTCCTCCCGTGTGATGCCATATCTCGATGCCCGTCGCACCGATGGCACCTTTCAAGGGTATGACGGAAATGAGATGCACTTTGCCCGCTTTCAAGCCGACGACGCGCACGGCGTACTGGTGATTTGCCACGGCTTTACCGAGTCCTGCGAAAAGTTTCACGAATTGACCTACTACTTTTTGCTGAGCGGCTTTACGGTGTATATTCCCGAGCATCGGGGACACGGCCTGTCCTACCGGAAATTGGCCGATACCACCTTAACCCACATTGACCGTTTTGAGGAATATGTGCGGGATTTTGATCGTTTTAACCAAACCGTGGTGGCCGCCGAGGGCGATCAGCCGCGCATTCTGTTTGCACATTCCATGGGCGGCGCGGTGGCGGCGCTGTATTTGGAACAGCACCCCGGTTTTTTTCAAAAAGCCGTGCTGTCCTCGCCGATGGTAGTCCCCTCCAGCGGCGGTATTCCGCTGATTTTTGCCAAAACACTGGTTGCTGTTTTGCGGCTTTTCGGCCAATCCGAAAAGCGTGCCTTTATCTCACAGGAATACCCGGGGCACGAGGAATTTGAAGACGCCTGCTCTGACAGCCGCCCCCGTTTTGAGCATTATGAGGCGCTGAAGTCCGCCACCAAGACCCTGCAAAATTACTCGCCCACCTATGGTTGGGTGGGCGAGTCCCTGCGGGTCAAAAACATGATCCTGAGGCACCATGCGCCGGAAAAAGTGACCATCCCGGTCAAGCTTTACATTGCGGAAAACGATACCATTGTCGACCGCAAGCCGCAGGAACAACTGGCCGCGGCTTTGCCCAACTGTTCAATGGAACTGATAAAAGGTTCCAAGCATGAAATTTACGGCTCAACCGACGATATTTTGGACGGTTATCTGAACAGCCTGTTTGCTTTTTTGGAATCGTGACCCCCTAAAAATACGCCGCTACACCCGGCAAGCTTTCATAAAATAGCTTGGCGGGTGTATTGTCATAAAGCCATTATTTTTCCGATTCCTCCACGATCCAACCGCCGATATCGGCCTTATCAAAAGTGTAATCCAGCTTTTTGCCGTAGGCTTTTCATAAGCCTCCACCTTTTGGCGGTAGTCCTGTTCAGCCATGGCAAGGCTGTTTTGCCGCACTGAAAGCGACGGGTCGGGAATCAACGGATCCAGCACATAAAGCTCATGCCGAACATCGCAAAATTCACTTGATTTTCTTTTGTCGATATTGATGATTTTGACAAAACAGGAGATCACCGGCACGTTCAGCTTAGCGGCGTAGTAGTACGCGCCGCGTTTAGGCGGACGCGGCTTGCGGTAGTTGAACCACATTTCCTGTTCAGGATAAATGAGTACAAATTCGCCCCGATTCATTAACCGTTTTAGCTCCGGTTCAAAATATCGTTCAACCGACTAAAAACAAAAATGACAGCCGATGGCAGATTACAGACCCATCGCCATGGGGCGATGATAACGGTCTGTCAACTGCCGTCTGCTGTCACTCTGTTTGGTTATAAAAAACGATAAATCGTCGTCCTTTTATACCAATTCAATAATGGCCATCTCGGCGGCGTCGCCGCGGCGAGGACCGGTTTTAATAATGCGGCAATAACCGCCGTTCACTTCTGCATACTTTGGAGCGATCTCATTAAAGAGCTTGCTTACAACGTCTTCCTTGGTGATAAACGCCAATGCCTGACGTCTGTTGCTTAAAGTATTTTCTTTTGCGAGTGTGATATACTTCTCTGTCATGGAACGGACTTCTTTCGCACGGGTGACCGTGGTTTCAATCCTGCCGTTCTCAAGCAGGTAGGTCACCATGGCCCGCAGCATGGCAGTTCTGTGATCGCTGGTTCTTCCGAGTTTACGGGTACCTGGCATTTTCGTTCACTCCTTCGTGTGATTTTGCTTTATTCGTCGTCGCTTTTCAGGGTGAAGCCGAACGAATCTAACTTCGCAATGACCTCTTCCAGCGACTTACGCCCCAGGTTTCTGACCTTCATCATATCTTCTTCGGATTTGTTAATCAGGTCTTCCACCGTGTTGATGCCCGCACGCTTTAAACAGTTAAAGCTGCGTACCGACAGATCCAGTTCATCGATGGTGAGATCAAGAACCTTTTCCTTTTCGTTATCGCTCTTTTCGGACATAATACTTTCACTTTCACTGACGCCTTCGGTGAGGTCAAGGAAAAGCTCGAAATGCTCGATCAGCACCTTGGCGGACATAGAGATCGCCTCGTTGGCACGAATGGAGCCATCGGTCCAAACCTCAATGGTCAGCTTGCCCTTATCGGTCACATTGCCCACACGGGTATTATCGACCGAGAAGTTGGCTTTCAGCACCGGCGTATAAATCGAGTCAACCGGAATCACGCCGATCACGTTCTGTGCCGGGCGGTTCTGATCAGCCGGAACATAACCGCGGCCGTGGTCGAGCGTCATCTCCATGTTGAGCTTGCCGCCTTCGTCCAGCGTGGCGATATACAGATCCGGGTTTAAAATCTCTACCTCGGAATCCGCCTTGATCGCGGCGGCGGTGACCACGCAGGGTCCCTCTGCCTCGATATAGATTTTCTTCGCCGTATCGGCATGGAGCTTGGCGATCAATCCCTTAATGTTCAGGATGATCTCCGTGACATCCTCTTTGACGCCGGGAATGGTGGAAAACTCATGCACAACGCCGTCGATCTTAACCGATGTGACTGCCACACCCGGAAGGATGGATAAAAGCACCCTTCTCATGCTGTTGCCGAGTGTTGTGGCATAGCCGCGCTCTAAAGGCTCCATGACAAACTTGCCATAGGTGCCGTCAAAGGTCATTTCAGCGGTATCTATTCTGGGCTTTTCAATTTCTATCATGTAAAAGCTCCGTTTCTCCGTACTGAGAATTTTGGTTTACCGAGCAAAGTACGGCATGCACGGTAATAAAGATGATCATTATTTTGAATAGAACTCAACGATAAGCTGTTCTTCCACAGGCGCTTCAATTTGATCGCGGGTGGGCAGATTGATGACCTTCGCGGTGAACTGGTCACGATTGACGTCGATCCATTGCGGAACGGGACGCGCGCTGTTGGCCTCAAGCACAGATTTGATCTTCTCGCTGCTGCGGCTCTTTTCGCAAATAGACACCTCATCCCCTGCCTTTAACAGGTAAGAAGCAATGTCCACACGCTTGCCATTCACTTCAAAGTGGCCGTGCCCGACCAACTGTCTTGCTTCTGCTCTGGAAGAAGCAAAGCCCACGCGGTAAACCACATTATCCAAACGACTTTCCAAAATTTTTAACAGGTTGTCGCCGGTAATGCCTTGCTTTCTTTCAGCAATTTCAAAATAATGATGGAATTGATTTTCCTGAACGCCGTAAAAACGTCTTGCGGTCTGCTTTGCGCGCAACTGTAAGCCATATTCCGACGACTTCTTTCTGCCCTGACCATGTTGGCCGGGCGCATAGCCGCGAATGCCGACAGAGCATTTTTCGGAATAGCAGCGCTCGCCCTTTAAGAACAATTTTTGCCCTTCGCGGCGGCAAAGTCTGCAAACTGCACCGGTATATCTTGCCATCTGTTACACCTCCAAATTTTTTCTGTTATACGCGTCTTCTTTTGGGAGGACGGCAGCCGTTATGCGGAATCGGAGTAACATCTTTAATAAGACTTACTTCAAGGCCGGCGGTCTGCAATGCGCGGATCGCGGCTTCACGCCCGGCGCCGGGGCCCTTTACAAATACTTCAACCTTTTTCAAACCATGCTCCATAGCGGCTTTGGCGGCCGTTTCGGCTGCGCTTTGCGCCGCAAACGGGGTGGATTTTCTGGAACCGCGAAAGCCCAATTCACCGGCAGAGGCCCACGAAAGTGCGTTGCCCTGCGTATCGGTAATGGTGACAATGGTATTGTTGAAGGTAGATTGGATATGAGCCGCGCCACGTTCGATATTCTTTTTCTCACGGCGACGACGTGTAGCAGTCGTCTTGCCCTTTGCAGTAGCCATAATCTTTCCTCCTACTTACTTCTTCTTGTTCGCTATGGTCTTTTTGGGACCTTTACGGGTGCGCGCGTTGGTTTTAGAGCGCTGACCCCTGACGGGCAGACCCTTTCTGTGGCGCAGGCCGCGATAGCTGCCGATTTCAATCAGTCTTTTGATATCAAACGCGATTGTACGGCGACGGTCACCCTCGACCTGAAGATTGTGGTCAATGTATTCACGCAGTTTTGAGATATCATCTTCGGTTAAGTCCTTAACACGGGTATCGGGATTGATCCCGGTATCGGCAAGGATCTTTTTGGATGTTGTAAGACCGATTCCGAAAATATAAGTGAGGCCGATTTCGACTCGCTTTTCGTTCGGAAGGTCAACACCAGCAATACGTGCCATTACTCAAAGCACCTCCATTTAAATTCTTGCGCAATCAACCCTGACGCTGTTTATGCTTGGGGTTTTCGCAGATAACCATTACCTTGCCCTTGCGCTTGATAATTTTGCATTTTTCGCAAATCTTTTTAACAGAAGGTCTGACTTTCATTTGGATACTACCTCCTTAAACTTTTCGACTGTTATTTGGAACGCCAGGTTATACGGCCTTTTGAAAGGTCGTAAGGAGACATTTCAACAGTCACCTTGTCCCCCGGAAGGATTCGTATGAAATTCATACGCAGCTTTCCGGAAATATGGGCAAGAATCACATGTCCCCCCTGAATTTCTACCTTGAACATTGCGTTCGGCATTGCCTCAACAACGACGCCCTCTAACTCGATCATATCTTCTTTCGACATCACGATTTCTCCTTTTTCGGTGCGGACTCTCTGTACACAGCGAGCGCCCGCCTTAGTGCTTTATCGGTACGGTAACTGTTTTTTTCAAGTGTGCTGCCGGTCAGCGCCAAATGTTTCACATTCTTGCGCTTTGGCCGTCCGAGCGGGCGTTCTTTGCCGTCACAGACGTAAAGAAACCCACCTTCTTCTTTTACGACCACCATCCATTTGCCCCGATCGCGCCCGGCGCGGGAGCAGACGATTTGCCCTTCCATACTGCACCTCAAATCACGGTCATGATTTTCGGCCCTTCGGCGGTGATGACCACCGTATGCTCAAAATGAGCTGAAAGGGAACGGTCCTTTGTTAAAACAGTCCACCCGTCCGACAGTACCTCTACATCGGGTTTGCCGGCGTTGACCATCGGTTCAATGGCAATGGTCATGCCCGGCATTAACCGGATTCCCCTGCCGGGTGTGCCGAAATTCGGAACTTCGGGAGCTTCGTGCAGGTGCGTGCCTACCCCATGCCCGACAAATTGCCGCACAACAGAATACCCACGCGCCTCAACATACGACTGCACCGCATAACCGATATCCCCGACTCTGCCGCCCGCACGCGCCGCACGAATGCCCTCATACAGGCTTTCGCGGGTCACGTCCATCAGCCGCTTCGCCTCGGGTGAAACATCCCCGCAGGCGAAAGTGGCGGCATTATCGCCATGATATCCGTCAAACTTGGCGCCAAGGTCGATACTCACAATATCGCCCGCGCGCAGTTTTCGCTTGGCAGACGGAATGCCGTGAATCACTTCGTTGTTGATCGATATACAGGCGGTCGCGGGATACCCTTGATAATTTTTGAAGTTCGGTTGACCGCCTTGGCTCAGAATATATTTTTCTGCCAGACGATCAATTTCTTCAGTCGTTACGCCGGGTTCCACCGCGTTGCCGGCTGTTTGTAATGCTCCGGCCGATATTCTGCAAGCTTCTTTCATAATATTCAGCTCGCGGCCGGTCTTCAGCACGATCATATCAGCTTCTCCAATTCAGCCAGTACCAGGCGGGTGGTGTCAGCCACTTCTTCCTGCCCCTGTACTGTGAAGAGCTTACCGCAGTTTTGATAATACGCTTTGAGTGGTTCGGTCTGTTCGTGATAAACATGCAAGCGGTTTTTAACCGTTTCGGGTTCATCGTCCTTTCGAATGACCAAATCACCGCCGCAAAGGTTGCAAACGCCATCTTTTTCCGGCTTTTTATAGGCGGTATGGTAGCTGGCGCCGCATTTTTCACAAACGCGTCTGCCTGACATACGCTTGACGATCTCATCGTCAGGCACTTCGATCGAAAGTGCCGCGTCAATCGCAAAGCCCATGTTGTCAAGCGCCTCTGCCTGCGGGATCGTGCGCGGGAAGCCGTCTAAAATGTAGCCGTTTTGACAATCCGGCTCAGACAGACGTTCCTTAATGATGCCGATAACGACCTCATCGGGAACCAGCTCCCCCGCATCAATATAAGATTTTGCTTTCAATCCCATTTCAGTGCCGTTTTTTAAGGCAGCCCGGATGATGTTTCCGGTTGAAATGGTCGGGATACCGTATTGTTCGGAAATGATTTCCGCCTGGGTGCCTTTACCGGCGCCCGGCGCCCCTAAAAGAATGAGCTTCATGATACGTACCCCTTAATCCAGGAATCCTTTGTAATGACGCATCATCATTTGGGATTCCAGGTTGCGGACAGTGTCAAGCGCAACGCCGACCATAATCAGAACGGACGTACCACCGAGCGAAATGTTGATGCCGCCGATGTTGCCGATCAAAATAGGAAGAATGGCAACCACGCTCAAGAACAAAGCGCCCATTAAGGTAATTCTTGACAAAATTTTGGAAATAAAATCCGATGTTGGCTTGCCCGGACGAATACCCGGAATCGCACCGCCGTTTTTGCGCAGGTTGTTAGCCATTTCCACCGGGTTGAACTGAATGGTCGCATAGAAATACGCAAACCCGATAATCAACAAAAAGTAGATAATGGCATAGAACGCACCGCGTGTGCTGAACAGCTCCAAAATCTTTTCGAACCAGTTTTTCTTAGTAGTATTCATGAACGAAAGGATCATGGTGGGCAGCATCAAAATCGAAGAGGCAAAGATGATCGGCATAACACCCGACATATTGACCTTGATCGGAATATGGGTATTTTGCCCGCCATACATCTTGTTGCCGACCACGCGCTTGGCGTACTGCACCGGAATTCTGCGCTCGGCTTCGGTCATCCAAACGATAAACCCGATCACTATCAGGAACAGCAGAACGATACCCACTACCGCAACCTGACGTCCAAGCTTCCAGTAAGCAAGCAGGGTATTAAATGCCTGCGGTCCGCGGGAAAGGATACCTGCGAACAGGATAATGGAAATCCCGTTGCCAATGCCCTTCACGTCGATCTGTTCACCCAACCACATTACCAGTGCCGAACCGGCGGTAAAAGCTGAAATGATAACAAATGCAGCGAACACATATCCCTTGTTGATGCTGAGATAGCCGCTGTTCTTCAAATAGAAGAAGTAAGCGATACCTTGAATCAGCGCCAAAAACACCGTTGTGTAACGGGTAAGCTGCGCCAACTTTTTCTGCCCTTCCTCGCCCTCTTTTGACCAGCGTTCCAACACCGGGATTGCGACGGTCAAAAGCTGAACGATAATGGAAGCATTGATATACGGTGTGACCGACATAGCGAAAATCGCGCCGTATTCCAAGCCGCCACCCGTTAAAATGGACAGATAGCTGAAAAATTCATTGGTCGTTCCCGATTCGGTAGCCGCTTTCAGCGCCGCTACATCGATATAGGGCACCGGAATGACCGAGCCGATACGGAAAATCAAAATAATGAAAATGGTAAAAAGAATCTTATTACGAATTTCTTTTACTTTCCAGGCGTTTCGTAATGTTTCTAACATTAGATCACCTCAGCCTTTCCGCCCGCCGTGCTGATCTTTTCAGCGGCAGACGCCGAAAAAGCATTCAACTTGACGGTCAGCTTTTTGGTAAGTTTGCCATTGCCCAAAACCTTAATGGGAAGGTTTGCTTTTTTCACGATTCCCTTTTCGGCCAGAGCAGCGGCGTCAACCGTGGCTCCATCCTCGAACACTTCAAGAGCAGAAACATTGATCGCTGCCCATTTTTCGGCAAAAATATTATTGAAGCCACGCTTCGGAATGCGCCGCTGCAACGGCATCTGACCGCCTTCAAAGCCCGGTCTCATGCCATGACCTGCACGCGCCTTTTGCCCCTTATGCCCCTTGCCGGCGGTTTTGCCGTTGCCGGAGCCGTGACCTCTGCCAATACGCTTTGAATCCTTTACAGAACCCAAAGCCGGAGATAATTCATGCATTTTCATTGTTCGCACCTCCTTGCTGAATTCGCGGGAAACCCGCTTGATCGCGATGATTCCGCGATTTCGGTTCTTAAGCCTTTGTTACCTCAACAAGATGTGAAATCTTGTTGATCTTGCCTTTGGTCTGTTCGTTATCCGGTTGGATTTTTTCATCCCCGATTTTGAAGAGACCCAGCGCATGAGCGGTAGCGATTTGATCCTTTTTCGAACCGATCGTGCTTTTTACCAGCTTTATTTTAAGGCCGGCAGCTTTCTTTGTTGCCATTGTGCTGCTCCTCCTTAACCTGTGATTTCCTTGACGGACTTGCCGCGTGTTGCCGCAACTTCCTCGGCGCTGCGAAGCGATGCGAGACCCGCGACCGTTGCACGAACGACATTGCAAGGATTATTCGAACGTAAAGCTTTGGTACGAATATCGGAAATTCCGACTGTTTCAACCACTGCACGAACCGCACCGCCGGCGATAACGCCGGTACCGGGAGCCGCAGGCTTTAAGAGCACACGGCCGGCGCCGAACGCGCCTATGGTTTCATGCGGGATGGTCGTACCCTTTAAGGATACCTTGATAAGATTCTTTTTAGCGTCTTCAATCCCTTTGCGGATCGCATCGGGAACTTCGCCCGCTTTTCCAAGGCCGTAACCCACAATGCCGTTGCCGTCGCCGACTACGACCAAAGCGGAAAATTTCATGATACGTCCGCCCTTGACGGTTTTGGAAACACGGTTGATGGAAACCACACGCTCTTTTAAATCTAATGTTGATGCGTCAATATTTGTAGCCAAAAGTATTCCTCCTTATCAGAACTTCAGGCCGCCCTCGCGGGCACCTTCGGCAAGCTCCTTGACACGGCCGTGATAAATATAACCGCCGCGGTCAAACACGACCTCGGTGATGCCTTTTTCTGCGGCACGTTCAGCAATGATCTTTCCGACCTTGCGGGCACCTTCCTTATTGCCGCCGGAAATGCCGAAATCCTTTTCATTCGACGCGGCAGCCGCTAAGGTAACCCCGTTTACATCATCGATAAGCTGGGCGTAGATGTTGCTGTTGGAGCGGAATACGTCAAGACGCGGGCAAGCAGCCGTTCCGCTGATCTTAGAACGAACACGGGCATGGCGCTTGAGTCTTGCCTGATTGCTGTTTGGTTTGGTAACCATGGTTTGTACACTCCTTTATTATTTCTTCGCACCCTTGCCGGCTTTTCCTTCTTTACGACGGATGTGTTCGTCAGCGTACTTAATTCCCTTGCCCTTATACGGCTCGGGCGGACGCTTTTCGCGAACTTCCGCGGCAAACTGGCCGACCTGTTGCTTATCTGCACCGCTGATAACCACAAGGTTAGGAGACGGTACGTCAATGGTAATGCCCGGAACCTCTGGAACAATAACCTGATGGGAATATCCAAGGTTCATGACTAAGTTTTTGCCCTGCTTCTGTGCACGGTAACCCACGCCGTTGACCTCTAACTGTTTGGAAAAGCCGTTGGTCACGCCCTCGACCATATTGGCGATGAGGGACCGGGTAAGACCGTGAAGAGCGCGGTGGTTTTTGTCGTCCGACGGGCGGGTTACGATGATCTCGTTACCTTCCACAGCGATGGCGATATCGGAATGAAAGGTATTTTTCAGTTCGCCTTTCGGACCCTTTACCGCAACCTCGCTGCCGTTGATTTTTACCTCAACACCCGCAGGAATCGTGATAGGTTTCTTTCCTATTCTTGACATTCCAATGCACCTCCTTACCAGACGAACGCAAGCACTTCGCCGCCGACATTTTCGCGGCGCGCCTGCTTATCCGTCATGATTCCTTTAGAGGTGGAAAGAATCGCAATGCCGAGGCCTTTCATGACCTTAGGCATCTCTTCTACATTGGTGTAAATGCGCAAGCCGGGTTTGGAAACTCTGCGGATGCCGCAAATGACCTGCGATTTATTCTGGCCGTACTTCAGTGTGATGTGAATTACGCCCTGCTTTCCGTCTTCTTCGACCTGAAAGCCTGAAATATATCCCTCGTCCAGTAAGATCTGTGCAATGGCCTTCTTAACATTCGACGCCGGGACATCTACCGAATCATGCTTTGCAGCCGATGCATTACGAATTCTCGTAAGCATATCGGCGATTGTATCGCTTATTTGCATGTCGTCAACCTCCTTCAGCTTTGTGCCTTACCAACTGGCCTTCTTCACTCCGGGGATCTCGCCCTTGTAGGCAAGCTCTCTGAAGCATATACGGCAAATGCCGTATTTGCGAAGATAAGCATGTGGGCGGCCGCAGATTTTGCACCTGTTATACTGTCTTGTCGAAAATTTGGCAGGTCTTGCCTGCTTCACTTTCATAGCGGTTTTAGCCATAATTCTTCTCCTTATCTCGCAAACGGAGCGCCCATCAGCGTTAAGAGCTCGCGGGCCTCTTCATCTGTTTTTGCGGTGGTGACAAAAATGATATCCATGCCACGAACCTTGTCGATCTTGTCATACTCGATCTCGGGGAAAATCAGTTGCTCTTTCACGCCCATGGCATAATTGCCGCGGCCGTCAAAAGCGTTGGGATTGATCCCCCTGAAGTCGCGCACACGAGGAAGAGCGGCATTAAACAAGCGCTCAATGAATTCATACATCCGTTCGCCGCGAAGGGTGACCTTCGCCCCGATCGGCATGCCTTCACGGAGTTTGAAGTTCGCAACCGACTTTTTAGCGCGGCAGGGGACGGCCTTTTGACCGGTAATCTTGGCAAGATCGTTTAAGATCGCGTCAATCACCTTTGCATTGTCCTTTGCCTCGCCGGCGCCGACATTGATAACGACCTTTTCGAGCTTCGGAATTTGCATGACGCTCTTGTAGCCAAATTTTGTCATCAACGCGGGAGCGATCGAATTTTTATATTCGTTCGACAGTGTTGACATCTGTCATGTCCTCCTTACTCTTAAAAAGTCTCGCCGCATTTTTTGCACATGCGGTCTTTTTTGCCGTCCTCATAGAACTTAACGCCTACGCGGGTCGGCTTATTGCATTTGGGGCAGACAACCTGTACTTTGCAAGCATAAACGGCGCCCTCGGTCTCAATGATCCCGGAAGGATCGCCCGCCTTTTTCGGCTTAACATGCTTTTTGACTTTGTTGATGCCCTCAACGATCACTTTTCCCTCTTTGGGGCTGACCTCAAGAACCTTGCCGGTTTTTTTACGATCTTTTTTGTCTCCTGTCAGAAGGACGACGGTATCGCCGGTTTTAACGTGAAGTTTACTCATGGTTTCACCCCTCCATTAAAGCACTTCGGGAGCCAAAGACAGGATCTTGGTGTAATCCTTGTCGCGCAGCTCTCTCGCTACCGGCCCGAAAATACGCGTACCGCGCGGGTTTTTGTCATCACGGATGATAACCGCCGCGTTTTCGTCAAACCTAATGTATGTGCCGTCATTGCGACGAAGCCCCTTCGCGGAACGTACCACGACAGCTTTTACCACATCGCCCTTCTTCACGGTACCGCCCGGGGCGGCCTTTTTGACAGAAGCCACGATGACGTCGCCAATGTTGGCATACCTCCTTTTGGAGCCTCCAAGAACATGGATGCACATGATTTCCTTGGCACCCGTATTGTCGGCAACCTTGAGGTAACTCTGTTGTTGAATCACAGTGTTTTCCTCCTTGTAAGACTACTTAGCCTTTTCGATAATTTCAACCACGCGCCAGTGTTTATCTTTGGAGAGTGGTCTGGTCTCCATAACAAGAACTCTGTCGCCCACACCGCAGGCGTTTTCTTCGTCATGCGCCTTTAAGCGGATGGTGTTCTTGATGATCTTCTTATAAAGCGGGTGTTTGACGTTGTCTTCAATCGCGACGACCACGGTTTTATCCATTTTATCGCTTACAACCTTGCCCACTCTGGTTTTACGAAGGTTTCTTTCGCTCATTTAGCACTACCTCCCTTAGTTTAAACGCCCGCGCTGTCGTTCTTGATTTCGTTTTCGCGCAGAATGGTTTTAATGCGCGCGATATCCTTTTTGACAGCGACGATACGCATGGGGTTGTCGAGCTGGTTGATGGCGAGTTGGAAACGCAGATTGAATAATTCCTCTTTCAGCTCTTTTAACTTTTGATTCAGTTCAGAGTCGGTGCTTTGTCTGATCTCCTTGGCGTTCATGCCTGCTCACCCCCCGTTTCCTCTTTGGTGACAAACTTGCACTTGATCGGCAGCTTGTTGGCCGCAAGACGCATAGCCTCACGAGCCAGTTCTTCACTGACGCCGCCGATTTCGAACATGATGCGGCCGGGCTTGACCACAGCCACCCAGTATTCGGGCGAACCTTTACCGGAACCCATTCGGGTCTCGGCCGGTTTTTCGGTGATGGGCTTGTCGGGGAAGATCTTGATCCATACCTGACCGCCACGTTTAATATAACGGGTCATGGCAATACGGGCAGCCTCGATCTGATTGGAGGTGATCCACGCGGGTTCCAACGCCTGCAGGCCGAAATCGCCGTGCGTCACGGTGATCCCGCGTGAGGCTGTTCCGGTGAGACGACCGCGGTGTACTCTGCGGTATTTCACGCGTTTAGGCATTAACATTAGCGAGCTCCTCCTTCTTTTTTCGTCCTGCGATTATCGGCAAGAACCTCGCCCTTGTAAATCCAAACCTTTACGCCGATGCGGCCATAGGTGGTGTTGGCTTCGGCAAAACCGTAGTCAATGTCTGCCCGTAAGGTCTGAAGCGGAATGGTTCCCTCGTGATATTGTTCGCTTCGTGCGATCTCGGCGCCGCCAAGACGTCCCGAGACCTGTGTTTTGATCCCCTTCACGCCAAGTCTCATGGCTCTGCCCATGGCAAGCTTCATGGCGCGGCGGAAAGAGATACGTTTTTCAAGCTGTGCCGCAATGTTTTCGGCAACCAGCGTGGCGTTCGTATCCGGATTTTTGATTTCAACAATGTTGATGATGACCGGTTTGCCCAGCATTTTCTGACAGTTGACGCGCAGCTTTTCGATTTCGCTGCCGTTGCGCCCAATGACCATACCCGGCTTTGCGCAGTGGATATGCAGTCTTACGCGCTTGGCGTCACGTTCGATCTCGATTTTCGCAATACCCGCCGAATACAAGGTCTTCTTCAGGTATTTCCGGAGGTTATAGTCCTCGACCAATGTATCGCCGAAATCGCGATCATTGACAAACCAACGTGAGTCCCAGTTTTTAATAACGCCAACACGGAAACCGTGCGGATTGACTTTTTGGCCCATAATGTTGTAACCTCCTTCTTAAATTTCCCGTTCTTTCAGAACGATGGTAACATGGCTGGTTCTTTTTAAGATTCTATGCGCTCTGCCATGATCCTTCGGACGGATCCTTTTGAGGGTCGGCCCGGGGGAGACGTAGCACTCCGCGACGTATAACCTTGAAACATCCATGTTGTGATTGTTTTCTGCATTCGCTATGGCCGATGCCAACAGCTTCTCCAAATACTCGCAAGCAGACTTAGGAGTGAATTTGAGGATAGCCATTGCCTTATCGGCGTCTTGATTGCGGATCAGATCCAAAACAATCTTCACCTTACGGGGTGAAATGCGGGCATATTTCAGTGTAGCCCTTGCTTCCATAGTGTAACTCTCCTTTCAGCCGCTTACTTACCGGTGGTTTTGGAACCGGCATGACCTTTAAAGGTTCTTGTCGGAGCAAATTCACCGAGCTTGTGACCAACCATATCCTCTGTGACATAAACCGGAACGTGTTTACGACCGTCATGCACGGCAAAGGTATGTCCGACGAAATCGGGGAATATGGTTGACGAACGGCTCCAGGTTTTTAAAACACGCTTTTCGCCGGTCTCGTTCATTTCCTTGACTCTTTTGAGCAGAACTTCCTGCACATAAGGGCCCTTTTTAACGCTTCTTCCCATCATGAATCTCCTTTCGTCGGCTTATTTGTTACGGCGCTTTACGATATATTGATCGGTCTGCTTGTTCTTCTTGCGGGTCTTATAACCCAAAGCGGGTTTACCCCACGGGGTTACAGGGCCGGGACGGCCGATGGGTGATTTACCCTCACCACCGCCGTGCGGGTGATCGCACGGGTTCATAACAGAACCGCGGACGGTCGGGCGCCAGCCCATGTGGCGCTTGCGGCCGGCCTTGCCGTAGTTGACATTGGCGTGATCCGGGTTGGATACCACGCCGACCGTTGCCATACATTTGGCCGGAACGTTACGCAGCTCGCCGGAAGGCAGACGCAAAAGCGCCATGCCGTTTTCCTTCGCCATTAACTGAGCGGTGTTACCGGCCGAACGGGCAAGCTGAGCGCCCTTACCGGGATACAGCTCAATATTGTGAAGGAAAGTACCCACGGGGATGTTGATAAGCGGCAGTGCGTTGCCGGGCTTAATGTCAGCCTCAGGTCCGCTGATAATGACATCGCCCACTTTCAAATCCTGCGGAGCAATGATGTAACGCTTCTCCCCGTCTTCATATTGTACCAACGCGATAAATGCGGAGCGGTTGGGATCGTATTCCAAAGTCTGCACCGTGGCGGGAATGCCAAAACGCTCTCTCTTGAAATCGATCACTCTGTATTTTCTGCGGTTGCCGCCGCCTCTGTGGCGAACGGTGATTCGGCCGTAGCTGTTGCGCCCGGCGTTCTTTTTGATAGGCTCAAGCAAGCTTCTCTCCGGGGCGACCTTGGAAAGACCGGAATAATCCATGGTGGTCATATTACGGCGGCCCGGCGTAGTCGGCTTGTAAAATTTGATTGCCATTTGTTTCACTCTCCTAATTTGGCTTAGCGAAGTCTTTTTGACTTCATACATCACCGGAAATCGAAATCAGCGATTTCCCAAACCCATTATCAAATCAATCCATCAAAAAACTCAATGGGTTTTGAATCGGCCTTCAGGGTTACGACAGCCTTTTTCCAAGCGGCCGTGTACCCGCTGTAGCGACCCATTCTTCTTTGCTTGCCGCGCACGTTCACGGTGTTGACCTTAGCGACCTTGACCTTGAACAGTTCTTCCACAGCGTTCGCAATTTCGATTTTATTGGAATCTTTCGCTACTTTAAAGGTGTATTTTTTATCGGATATGCCCGACATGCTCTTTTCGGTAATGATCGGAGCGATAATGATATCCTGTGCGGGTTTCATTATGCATACACCTCCTCGATCTTAGCAACAGCGCCTTTGACGATCACCAGCGTGTCGGCGTTGATAATGTCATAGGTGTTGATGGTGTTGACCTGTGCAGATTTCGCGCCCGCGATATTGGCAATGCTCTTTACGGCGAAAGCGTTATTGTCTTCCAGCACGATGAGGGTCTTCTTGCCCGCGCCGATTGCCTTTAAGCATTCGACGACCGTTTTGGTCTTATATTCCTCCAGCTTGAGTTCGTCCAGAACAATAAGGTCGCCCGAAAGCACCTTATCGGACAAGGCCGATTTCAAAGCTAATCTGCGCACTTTTTTGTTGAGAGTGTAAGAATAATCTCTCGGCTTCGGCGCGTGTACCACGCCGCCGTGTCTCCATTGGGGAGCACGGGTGGAACCCTGGCGCGCATGACCTGTTCCCTTTTGGCGCCACGGCTTTTTGCCGCCGCCCGAGACCTCGGTACGGGTCAGAGTGGATTGTGTGCCCTGACGTTGATTGGCAAGATAATTGACAACTGCCGCATGCATAACGGTCGCATTCGGGTCGATCCCGAAGATCGCGTCGCTCAAGGTGATTTCGCCAACGCTTTTGCCCGTCATGTCGACTACTGCTATATTAGGCATAATTTAACACTCCTTCCCTTAGGCTTTCACGCTGTTGAAAAGAACCACGATTCCGCCTTTGGGGCCGGGAACGGCGCCCTTTACGGCAATGATATTCTTTTCGGCGTCAACCTTAACGACATTCAGATTCTGAACGGTCACACGCTCGTTACCAAGGTGACCGGCCATCTTCTTGCCTTTGAAGACCCTTGACGGGCTGGAGCAGGCGCCCAAAGAACCGCCGTGGCGATGAACCGGGCCTGTACCGTGGCTCTCTTTCAGTCTTCCGAAATTCCAGCGTTTAATGGTGCCGGCGTAGCCTTTACCTTTGGAAGTGCCGCGCACGTCTACCGCGTCGCCTTCCGCGAAAATGTCTGCCTTGATGATGTCGCCTACATTCATGGCGCTGATGTCTTCAAAGCGGAACTCGCGCAATACCTTTTTGGGAGCAACGTCACCCTTGCCGAAATGGCCTTTCATGGGTTTGGTCACCTTCGACGCTTTCAGGTCGCCGTAGCCCACCTGTACCGCGTCATATCCGTCGTTCTCAACGGTCTTTTTTTGGGCGATGACGCAGGGGCCTGCCTCAATCACCGTAACCGGGACGACGTTTCCGTTTGCGTCAAAAAGCTGGGTCATACCAAGCTTTTTGCCAACGATTCCTTTTTGCATGTTTCATTTCCTCCTTTGGTTATTGGTTGGTTTCCCAACTTGACCGAGCCTGTGCGGGACGGAACCTATAACTTGATCTCAATCTCGACACCGGCGGGGAGCTCAAGATTGGTCAAAGCCTCAACCGTTTTGTTTGAGGGCTTGAGAATATCAATGAGCCTTTTGTGCGTTCTCGTTTCAAACTGCTCGCGGCTGTCTTTATATTTATGAACAGCACGGAGAATGGTAACAACTTCCCTTTCGGTGGGAAGCGGTACCGGGCCGGACACTCTGGCACCTGTACGTTTAGCGGTTTCCACTATTTTTTCAGCGGACTGGTCGACAAGCGCGTGGTCATACCCTTTGATACGAATACGGATTTTTTCTTTCACTGCCATGTGAAATTCGCCTCCTTAAGTAGTTGGCGGGCAAAACTTACAACGTGCCGTGTTTTTCTTCAAAGCACATTATAAAAACCGGTAATTGCTGGGGTTTCAGACAATTCCGGACAGCGGATCGCTCCGCCGTTGTACAAAGGGCCGCAAGATCCCAGTTGTACTTCCTTTCTTTTCGCCCGGTTTAAAAATCGGACATACTCCGCGGAAATTTCCCGACTCGGCGGTCGGCCACCTCCCGCATCAACGCATGTAACATGCCATACTCTCACAGCATGCTCATATAGAATATCACATCTTACGGATGAATGCAAGCTTTTTTTTGAAAATTTTGAAATTTTTTCAAAAAATTTACGCAGGACTGGAAATTCTACCTTCCATATAGTATAATACAGGTATTCTATTTATTTTGGAGTACGCTATGTCAGATCCGTTTCATCACCAGGATTATCACGATTATTTTCAGTCGTTGGAAAACCGGCTGAAAAGCCAAAAATCATCCTCCCCCGCCGCACCGCGATCCCGGCCGAACCCCCCGTCGCGCCGCTTTCGGGTCATTCGGCTGCGCCCGCAGTTTTTCATCGCTCTTTTAGCAATCATTCTGGCGGTCGTGCTGCTGATCGTGCTGTTTGCAAAAAAAGGCAAAAGCAGTACCCCTAAGGTTTCCGGCGGCCAAACCGAAAGTCACATTGAGGCCGATCAAACCCAAACCGATGTTCCGGCGGTGATCGCCTTTACCGAAACGGGCGCAACGGTCGATATTCCGAGTGACAACGATGCCGAAAGCGCCATTGTGATCAATACCGTCACACAGGAAGTCATCGCACGCCGCGCACCGCATCAAAGACTGCACCCTGCCTCGCTGACCAAAATCATGACCGTGCTGGTCGCGACCGAACAAATTGAAAATTACAGCGATACTTTTACCATGACCATTGAAATTACCGATGCCGTGTTTTTAAAGGAGGCCAGCGCGGTGGGGTTCTCTCCCGGGGAAAAGATCACCATGACCGACCTGCTTTACGGCACGATTTTGGAATCGGGCGCCGACGCGGCGCTGGGGCTGGCCTTTCGCCTTGCCGGCAGTGAAGAAGGCTTTGTGCGGCTGATGAATCAAAAAGCGGCTGCGCTTGGCCTTGAAGATACCCATTTTACCAATGTGACCGGACTGTATGACGCCGACCACTACTCCAGTGCGTATGACATCGCGGTGATTTTACAGGCCGCCATGAATAATGAGATTTGTCGCACCGTGCTTTCCACCTTCCAGCACACCACCGCCGCCACCGAGCAACACCCCGACGGTATTAAACTGACCAGCACGTTATTTAGTTATATGTATGGTACCGAACCGGAAACCGCCACCATTGTGGGCGGCAAAACCGGCTTTGTGAATGAATCTAAATTCTGCATTGCCTCCTTCGGGCAAAACAATACCACCCAAACGGAGTATATTGCCGTTACCTTAAAAAATTCCTCCCGCTGGCCGGCCGTTTTCGGACAAATCGATCTTTATAAACAATTTGCAAAATAATTTATATAAATTTTTTCATCTATGCCATTCCTCTGATTATTTTTTCGTTTCAACGGAAACGATAATAAGGCAATCTGCGCCCTATCCGCGGCGCAAATGAAAGGAATGACGCATAATGAAAAAATGGTTTTGCTTTTTGTTGACGGCCTTCATATGGTTATCGCTTGCCGCTTGCGGTGAAAAAACGGAATCCGACCCAAAGGCCGATCCTTTCCCGACTTCCGCCGTCTGCCGGGTAACAGCCATCAACGGTCCCACCGGAATGGGATTAACCCCGCTGATGCAAAAAGCCGAAGACGGCAAAACAGATTTTGCTTATCATTTTACCACCGTCGGCACCAATGACGAGATTGTGGCGAAGCTCACCGGAGGCGAAGCCGATATCGCGGCCATCTCCACCAATCTCGCCGCTGCCCTTTACCAAAAAAGCAATAACAGCATTCAGGTGCTGGCGGTCAACACACTGGGAGTTCTTTGCGTTGTGACCAAGGGCGTCGATACGGATAACCTTGCCTCGCTGAGGGGCTCGACCGTTTATGCGACCGGGCAGGGCGCCAACCCCGAATATATCATTCGCTATTTGTTAGAAAAAAACGGCCTGACAGTCGGGCAGGACGTGAAGTTGTCCTTTGTTTCCGAACCGGCCGAGCTTGTAACCGTTTTTACACAAAACGAACGTGCCATCGCCGTAGCTCCCCAACCGTCAGCCACCGCCATTATTCTTAAAGACCCCGGCGCCGAGATAAAACTGGATGTGAACGACGCCTGGAGCAAAATTTCCGACACCCGGCTTGTGATGGGCTGTGTTGTTGTGAGAAGGGCCTACGCTGAGGAACACCCCGAAGCGGTCGCACAGTTTTTAAAAGACTACAAGGATTCCGTTTATGCCGTAAACAACGACCCCGACACAGCCGGCAAGTTATGCGCAAAATACGGTGTTGTGGCCGATGCGGACATTGCGGCCAAAGCCATTCCCTATTGTCATATTGTGTTTGAAACCGGGTCGGAAATGAAGACCGATCTGTCTGCCTACCTGAAATTTTTGTACGAGGTTTCGCCCTCCATCATCGGCGGTAAATTGCCGGATGACAATTTCTATTATGAAGCTCAATCTTAAAGCTTTTCTCAAAGCTGTTGCTGTTTCACTGTTATGGCTCTTGGTTTGGCAGCTGGCCGCCATGGGAATCGGGCAGGAAATCTTGCTGCCCGGCCCCGCGGCGACTGCGACGGCGTTGGCGGATTTTGGTAAAACGGCTGATTTTTGGCATGCCGTGAGCGCCTCCGTCCTGCGCATTATGGTGGGATATTGTGCAGGGGTCTTGTGCGGCGTGGCCGGAGCGATGCTGTCGATTCAACTCACGATTTTCAAAGCCATTACCTCTCCCTTGCTTCATGTCATCCGGTCGGTGCCGGTCGCTTCGTTTATTATTTTGGCCTTTTTTTGGTTTCCAAGTCGGGTACTGCCCGCCTTTATCGCCTTTTTAATGGTACTGCCCTTGATCTGGTCCGGGGTCGAGACCGCTATGAAAGAGATCGACATCAAATTCCTTGAAATGGCGCAGGTCTTTCAACTCGGCAGAGTCAAAACACTGTTTCAGATCAAAGCTTCGCTGATCCTGCCCGCCTTTTTGTCATCGGCAACCACGGCATTGGGCTTTGCCTGGAAATCCGGTGTGGCGGCCGAAGTGATCTGCCGCCCGGACGCCTCCATTGGAAAGCTCTTGCAAGATTCCAAGCTATATTTAGAGACCCCGCGCGTTTTTGCCCTGACCGCTGTGGTCGTGGTGGCTTCACTGCTGTTTGAATGGTTAGTCAAAAAAGCGGCAGGGAGGTTTTT
>CAJOQU010000040.1 GCA_905236975.1 uncultured Clostridia bacterium | reverse complement strand
CCGCCGTTTTTCCTTATCCGGGAAAAGGATTGTGTCAAACACCGGGTCTTTCCGGTTTCATTCACTTTGCGGAGTGTCCGGGTGGTGCTCCGTATTTTTATACCGATTTTTTCAAAATGGCGGTCATGACAGTGATGTCGTCTTGATGCTTGTCGGTGCGGCGGCGGCGCGCACCCTCGCACAACCGTTCGGCAAGTTCCTGCGCGGTGCCGTTCTGCCAGTCTTCTAATTCTTTTTTGATCCAGTCGGTACCGTCGCAGACCGCGCCGTCCGACAACAGAACCACGATATCGTCCACCTTACATTTCAAAGCGGCCTTGTCAAAGGAAACCTCCCGCAAAATTCCCGCCGGTAAAGAGGTGCTCTCGGCTTTTCCGGTGCGTCCCGAGCGGCGAATCAGAGTGGGCGCCGCTCCCGCTTTGTAAAGCTCAATGCGGCCGTTAAATAAATCGATACTGGCAATATCCACCGTGGCAAGCGATTCGTCCGTGGATTTGAACAGCATAGAGGAATTTAAAATTTTCAGCGCCGAGTCATAGCCAAAACCGGCTTTTAAAAGACGGGTCATCAAACCGGAGGCCATGGCGCCGTCTACGGCGGCGCGACCGCCGGTACCCATGCCGTCGCTCAAAATCATAATAAAATGGCCTTTCCCGTCTTGAAAATATTGATAAGCGTCACCGCACATGGATGAAGCGGAGGCGCTTTTTTGCTCCACCCCCACATCCACACGCAGAGCGGCGTGCTCGGTAAGGTGCAAAACCAGACTGCCGCCCACCCGATTGACAGCCGGGACGTCGAAATCCCGCTCACAGGCAATAGAGGCCATTTTCATGATCTGCAATTTATTGAGCACCAAATGAGGATCCCTTTTGATTTTCATTTCAATGGAGGCACGCCCGCAGCGATCGATCCGACAACTGCATTCCTCGGTGTGAATATTCAAATTTTTCAGCGCCGCGGCGGCTTTTTCGGCCAAGGCATCGTCAAACTTCAAATCGTTTTCAAGGTCTTCGGCAAGCTCGGCCAGCATGGCGGAAAGACCGTCAAATTGATCCGAGACTACCGAACGAACCTCCTCAATGCGGTTTTCGGCCGCGATCCTGGAAACATAGTCCGAGTAGCGCGCATAGACCGTATTGGCCATACGCGGCAGGCGAATACAGCGTCCTTTAAATTCCTCGGGTGGGCTGTCCTCAGGCGAGACGGCGCCGCGTTTGACGGCGTCGGTCATGCACAGAAGGGCGTTTAAAGTTTCGTCCCGCCGTTTTTCCCAACAATGCAGGCGAAGCTTACAACCGGCGCAGGCATCCTGTTCAATGGCCGCGATCACGCCGCTGAAGTCGGGCGAATTGATTTTGGAAAGTTCGCTTGAAACCTGTTCCACCGTTTCGGAAACATCGGACAGTGCATCGGCGGCACTGTGCAGCCGCAGGGAAAGCGATCGCTGAAAACCGGTGGGCGCCACAAGGTGCGGCGTGGCCGAAAACAGGCGGCTGACCGTGATTCCCGCGCGGCGCGGCAGCAACAAAAACAGCGCTGTGCCAAGCGTGGCGGCCACCGCGGCTGCCACCACCGCAATCAAATCGCGGCTTTGCACCGCGCAAAGAAGGATCAGCGCCAAGGGAACAACGGCCTGCACATGCTTGCCAAAGCCCGAAAACGCGCCGGCCAGCAGCCCGGTAAAGGCGTACAGCAAAGCAATCTCGCCCGAAGTACCGTTTAAGAGCATCATAAAAGCGAGCGCCGTGCCGCAGACCGTTCCCGAAAGGATGCCGCCGTATTTCGCGGCGGTCAATACCATGGCGAACCCCGCCACACTGCCAAGCGCAATGCCGCCCCAACTGATACCGTTAAGCCCGAGCACAAGGATGCTGAGTGTCAGAAAAAGCGAGACAAGCTCGTCCGCTGTAAGCCCGGCCGCTCGGTTTTCTGCTGCCTTCCAGCCGCGGTGGCAAAACCAGGTGCCGCCGGCCGCCAAAAGGCATTCGGCCAAAATCCCTAAAAAACCGTGCCCCACGTTATGTAGAGAAACCACCGAGGTAAAAAAGACCGAAAGCAGGCAAAGGCCGCTTAAAAACAACGGGTTGTCACCGAGTTTTTTATAACCGCTGAATAATAGCCGGATAGCAAGCAGGGCGAACAGTGCCGCTATGTACCGAAACGCGCCGCCGGTAATGGCCGGCAAAAAATAGCCGATGAAAACCCCAATGGATACCGCCGGCACAAAGCTTTGCGGACAGCCCGCCAAAAAGGAGAGCCCAAAGGGGATCATACTGCCCGACACAGTGGCTTTGGAAGCAATCAGCCCGGCCACCGCCGCGCTGACATGCAGCACGCCCGCCAGCACGACTTCTTCCTTTTTGACCGGTTCTTTTTCGGTTGTTGTTTTAACCAGTTCACGCAATGGAATCACCGCACCTTCATAAAATGATAGGATCACCATTTTATTATACGGCTTGTCCGGCGGTTAATTTGTCAAAAGCCATTGCAAAAGAAAAAAACTTTTTGCCGAAAAATAAAAAAATCCGGGGTGATCAATAAAAAGCCTCCGGTTTG
>CAJOQU010000039.1 GCA_905236975.1 uncultured Clostridia bacterium | reverse complement strand
GGCGACGTGGCCGGCATGGGCGCTGATCTTTATGAATCGTATGTCGGGTCTATTATTTCCTGTGCGGCGCTTGGCGTGGCCGCCTTTTCGGGCACGGGTCTTTCGGTCATGCGCGCCTTTGTGGTGCCCATGCTGATCGCGGCGGCAGGCATTCTTTGCTCTATTTTCGGTACTTTTCTGGTGCGCACCAAAGAAAATGCCACTCAAAAAGATCTGCTGCATTCCTTAAGCCGCGGCACCAACTTCAGCGCAATGATGATCGCCATCATTGCCTTCCCCATTATTTGGTTCTGTTTGGATGGCAAAAACACCATCGGCATTTATTTTTCGATCCTGTCGGGATTGCTGGCGGGCGTTCTGATCGGCCGTGCCACCGAATATTTCACCTCGGATACTTATCAACCCACCCGCAAGCTTGCCGCTAAATCCGAGACCGGCTCGGCTACCATCATCATCGGCGGGCTGGGGCTCGGCATGCTTTCCACCATTCTGCCTATTGTTATTGTGGCGATCTGTATTTTGGTTTCCTTCTTTGTTTCCGGCGGGCAAGACAATATGAACCGCGGGCTTTACGGCATTGCGCTGTCAGCCGTGGGGATGCTGTCTACCCTTGGGATCACTTTGGCGACCGACGCTTACGGTCCCGTGGCCGATAACGCGGGCGGCATTGCCGAAATGGCGGGCTTGGAGCCCGAGGTACGTCAGCGTACCGACGCGCTGGATTCGCTGGGCAACACCACCGCCGCCACCGGCAAGGGATTTGCCATCGGCTCGGCCGCGTTGACGGCATTGGCCTTGATGGCGTCGTACGTCAACAAGGTAGAGGAAATTGCCGCTTCGGCCGGCAAACAGGTCAATACGGTCTTTAATTTGCTTAATCCCACCGTTTTGATCGGATTATTCATCGGAGCCTGCCTGCCCTTTGTGTTTGCCGCGCTGACCATGGAATCGGTCGGAAAAGCCGCGCAGTCCATTGTGGTAGAGGTTCGCCGTCAATTCAAACAAATCGCCGGCCTTATGGAGGGCAAAGCCGATCCGGATTACGCTTCCTGCGTGGATCTTTGCACCAAAGCCAGTCTGCGGGAGATGATCCTTCCCACCGTGGTGGCTATTGTTTCGCCGCTTTTGGTCGGCATGATCCTGGGCTATCAGGGCGTGGTCGGAATGTTGGCCGGCGCGACCGCCAGCGGATTTTTAATGGCGGTGTTTATGTCTAACGCGGGCGGCGCGTGGGATAACGCCAAAAAGTATATCGAAAGCGGCGTGCATGGCGGCAAAGGCAGCGAACAGCACAAAGCCGCCGTGGTAGGCGACACCGTGGGCGATCCGTTTAAAGATACCTCCGGCCCCGCGATCAATATTTTGATCAAATTGCTTTCCATGGTTTCCATTGTGTTTGCCGCACTGGTGGTCAAGTACAGTATTTTTTAAGGAAGCATCGGTATTTCACGGTCGCATTTGTATGCGGCCGATGAACCACCCTTTTTTCGGCACGGTTTTGTGAAACCCTTGCCGATATGGATGAAAGGCATTGAAATGAAGGACGATGTGATCGTTATTGGCGGCGGCGCGGCAGGACTCTGCGCCGCGGTCGCCGTTAAGCAGCAGGCGCCCGGTCTGTCGGTGCGCCTGTTAGAAGCACTGCCCCGCGTGGGCAAAAAACTGTCGGTTACCGGCAACGGTCGCTGCAACATTACCAATCGAACGGTTACGACGGCGTCTTACCACGGCCGCCGACCGGAGTTTGCGTCTTACGCCCTGGATCGGTTTGACAACACCGTTTGCGAGGCGTTTTTTGCGCGTTTGGGGCTCCCTTTCGTGTATGAAGGTGAAAAGGCTTATCCGGCGTCGCTTCAGGCCGCGTCGGTGACCGATTGCCTGCGCTTTGCGCTGGAGGAACTGGGCGTGATGGTGTGTACCGAAACACGGGTGACCAATATTCAGCTTTCGGGCGGCGGATATAAAGTGATTGCGGGAAAGGTCAGCTTTTTTGCCGATCGTGTCATCGTGGCGGCGGGGCTGCTTTCGGGCGGCGAGGCCTATGGCTGTACCGGCGACATACTGGCGCTTTTAAAAAAATCCGGTTTTGCCGTGGTACCCACACACCCTGCTATTGTGCAGGTCAAAACCGCGACCGATGTTGTCCGGCAGTTAAAAGGCATTAAGGTCAACGCCAATGTCAGCCTGTTCGCGGGTGAAAGGTTGCTGCGCCGGGAATTCGGCGAGACGCTGTTTTGCGACTACGGCCTGTCAGGACCGCCGGTTTTGCAGGTGTCGGGCGCGGTGGCCGAGACCGATGCCCCTAAGCATATCGAGCTTGATTTGATGCCCCGTACCGATCTTTCCGCCTTGCAGGCAGATTTGACGGCGCGTGCGGCGCTCTTGTCCCATCGCCGGCTGGAGGAATTTTTCACCGGTATGCTGCAAAAACGGCTGGGGCAGGTGGTGCTGAAATGTGCAGGGTTGTCGCTGTCGGACAAGGGTTCGTCTTTGCATGAGGCCGAGATCGCGCGCATTGCGCATACTCTTAAACATTTCCGCTTTGCGGTGACCGGCACCACCGGTTTTGCCAATTCGCAGGTCACGGCCGGGGGGCTGGATACCGCAGGGTTTGACCCGAACACCATGATGAGCCGTCAAAGCCCCGGGCTGTATGCCATCGGCGAAATATTGGATATTGACGGCGACTGCGGCGGCTTTAACCTGCGCTGGGCATGGTCAAGCGCTCTTTGCGCGGCGGCCGATATTGTCAGGAGCGCGACATGCTGATTCTGCAAAATGTTTCTGTGCCGCTGACGGCTGATTTTTCCGATTTAAAACCGGTGGCCGCCAAAACGCTGAAAATTCACGAGGATCGGGTGACATCCGCGGTGCTGTACCGCAAATCGGTGGACGCCCGCAAAAAAAGCGATGTGCATTTTTGCTGTTCGCTGTTGGTTGAAGTTAAGGGCGATCAAGACGTACTGTTAAAACGGTGCCGCGCCGCTTCGGCCTTTTCGGTTGTTCCGTATGCGTTTCCCGCGACCGGGCAACCACCGAAAATCCGCCCGGTGGTGGTGGGCTTCGGCCCGGCCGGAATGTTTGCGGCGCTCATGCTGGCGCAGGCCGGGGCGCGCCCTTTGGTGCTGGAACGCGGCGCGGACGCCGATACCAGAACGGCCGACGTTCGCCGCTTTTTTGAAGGCGGCAAGCTGAACCCGGAATCCAACATCCAGTTCGGCGAGGGCGGCGCCGG
>CAJOQU010000038.1 GCA_905236975.1 uncultured Clostridia bacterium | reverse complement strand
TGCATTTCAATGACCGACAGCTTGAGCGCCGTGATTTCACTCGCGGCGGCCTCGCGCTCGGTATTTAAGGTGTCGCGCCCGCCGGTCATGCGGTCAATTTTTGCCTGAATGGCGCTTTTTTGTTCTTCGGTTTCGGCAATGGCTTTCGCCGCCGCGGCGGACATTTCTTTCAGCCGCGTCAATTTTTCCTCGCCGCCGGTCAGTTCTTCCCGCAGCTGCTTTTGTGTGGACAAGGCGTTTTCACGCAGGTCACCGATACGTTTCAGCTCCGCCAAAGCACGAATTTTATCTTCATTTGCAGTGGTCAGCTCTGCGGTCTCAGCCGTGATATCGGCCTTTACCTTAGCGGCCTCCTCGGTAGCGGCGGCCAATTTTTTTTCAATCTCGGCGGCTTGATTTACCAACGCTTTGTTTTCTTCTTCTAATCGTTTGATATCCCCCGCACGGCTTAGCAGTCCCGCGTTTTTTACCAATGAACCGCCTGTCAGCGAGCCGCCGGGATTGACCACCTGCCCGTCAAGCGAAACCACTTTAATGCGATGCCCCGCCTTTTTGGCAATGGCCGCCGCAGAGTCCAAATCCTCCGCAACCACGGTATTGCCGAGAAGCGAACGGATGATATCACGGTATTTGGCGTCGGTCTCTACAAGATCGCTGGCGACCCCGATAAAGCCCGCCGCGTTTTCCAAACCGTTTTCCTTCCATTCGCGCGGTTTGATGGTCGCCACCGGCAAAAAGGTGGCGCGGCCGGCTTTGGCGGTTTTTAAGTAACCAATGGCACGTTTTGCGTCGGCCTCGGTCTCGACCACCACGTTTTGAATGGCGGCGGCCAATGCCGTTTCAATGGCGATGCTGTATTCCTTCTCGACCGTGATCAGCTTGGAAACCGGACCGCAAACGCCGCGCAGAACGCCTTTAGCGGCCTGTTCGGTGATGACCTTTACAGAGTGGCTGAAGCCGTCCATATTATTTTCAAGCTCGCGCAAAATTTGAATGCGGCGGCGCTTAGCCTCGCTGTCCAGCCGCAGACTATCGGCCTGCGCCTTGTATTTTTGTACATTCTCCTCACGGGCGTCAAGGCGCATTTCGTAACCTTTGATGGCGTTTTTCCGACTGATGATGTTTTCATCGATCTGTTCAACTAACTTCTCAGTCTCGGTAAACTCACCGTTCAATGTCTCGATCTCGCCGGACAGACGGGTGATCTGTTCCTCTGCGGACAACGCGCGGGATTCGATCTCCTGCATGGTGCTGTCGGCCGTGACCATTTCGACCCGTTTATCGGCAATTTGAGCGGTCAAGTTGTTGAGGGCGCGGATTTCCTGCTCGATTTGGCGGGAGATGCCTTCGCTGTCGCTGAGTAGTGAGGAAAGCTTTTCCTCCAACGCCGAAAGGTTTTTTTCAAGATCGGCTTTTTCAGCCTCTTTGGCCGCAACAGCGGCGTTTTTATTTTCGATTTCGGCCTTAGCCTCGTCGTCTGAGCGGCTAAGCTCGATCTTTTCGTTTTGCAGACGCTCGATCTGTTCGGTATGGTGCCGGATTTCGTTTTCAATGACCGTGATACCGCTGTCCGCCTTGACGATTTCTTCATTCAAATTCGAGATGACCAGCCGCTCGCCCTCAATATCAGAAGTCAAACGGGCAAAATAGGCGGTATTTTCTTCACTTTTACGGTCAAAATCCCGCAACGCTTCATCGATCTCTTTATAAGCCAGTTGTGCCGCGGCAATCTTGCTTTCCTGCGCGCGCAGTTGTTCTTTGGAGTGATCGAGGGTATGCAGCCACAGGCCGATCTCCAGCTCCTTTTTACTGTCGGAAAGCTCCAAAAAGCGTTCGGCTTTGCGGCTTTGCTCTTTTAACGGCCCCACGCGGGCCTCCAACTCATCGGCGATGTCATGCAGGCGCAGCAGGTTTTCCTCAGCCGCCTGCAATTTGCGCTCGGCCTCTAACTTGCGGTAGCGGTATTTGGAAATACCGGCCGCCTCTTCAAAAATATCGCGCCGTTCGCCGGATTTGGAGCTGACGATGTTATCGATCTTGCCTTGTCCGATCATGGAATAGCCGTCGCGGCCAAGGCCGGTGTCCATGAACAGCTCATGAATGTCTTTTAAGCGTACCGACACATTATTGATGGCGTATTCGCTTTCGTGCGAACGGTAGTAACGGCGTGTGATGGAGACCGAATCGTTGTCAAAATTCAGCGTTCGGTCGGAATTATCAATATTCAAAGTAACTTCGCAAAAACCATGCGGCCGACGGGTTTCGGTGCCGCCGAAAATAACGTCCTCCATGGACTGACCGCGCAGACTTTTGGTGGACTGCTCGCCCAGCACCCAGCGCACCGCGTCGGAAATATTGCTTTTGCCGCTGCCGTTAGGTCCTACCACGGCGGTGATACCCTTGCCGAACTTTAAAACCGTTTTGTCGGCAAAGGATTTGAAGCCCTGGATTTGAATAGAGCTTAACAGCATGCTTTCACACTTCCTTTATGATTTCAAATTGCAGGTTGCCAAGGCCTTCGCCCGGCTCCACGCGACAGTCGTAACCCTTTGACTGCAAAAAAATGAGATTTTTTCTGCTCTGGCCGATCATTTTGGAAAGATCGCTTTTGCCTACCCGGATGCAATACCGCCCTTTTTCATAAAGGGAGGACAACACTCCGTTCAGCATGATTTGCGATTGGCAAAGCTCGCTGAAGGCGGGGTGCCAGGGACCGGCGATAAACGCATCCTCCTCGACCGAGTGAAGACCCAACCGAATGACCCGCACACCCTGCTCGGTAAATCGTTTATACAGTTTTGCGGCCAATGCCACCGCCTCACCCAAAGTTTGAGGCTTATAAATGCGATCGGCGTAAAGGGCGGCAAGGTCGGTATCTTTCAGTACCACGGTCGGGTAAATTCGTACCGTGTCGGGCGACAGGGCGATCAGCCGCTCAGCGGTTTGCAAGGCCGCGCTGTCGGAATCGCCGTAAAGGCCGGTCATCATTTGAAGACCAAGTTCAAACCCCGCTTCTTTAATAAGGTGGGAGGCTTGTTCCACATCCCGCGCGGTATGGCCGCGGTTATTCATGCGAAGAACACGGTCATCCATACTTTGGGCGCCAAGCTCAATGGCCGTCACACCATATTGCCCGAGAGTATTTAAAATCTCACTGTCAATGGCATCCGGCCGGGTCGAAACGCGAATACCCCTGACCGTACCGTTTTGTACAAAACGGTATGCGGTTTCTAACAGACTTAGCATATATCCGCGATCGATCGCGGTAAAACTGCCGCCGAAAAAAGCAATCTCGGCAGTAGCACTGTCAAAGCCGCGGCTGCCAACCGCTTTGGCAACCGCCGCCGATACATCCGCCGGGCGCGGCGCTTTGCGCACGCCGGTGATATGCCGCTGATCACAAAAACTGCATTTATTGGGACAGCCGATATGCGGCACAAAAATGGCAATATTCGCATGCTTGCGGCTCATACGGTAAGCCCCATTAGCTCCAGCGCCTGCTTGGCGGCCATTTGCTCGGCCTGCTTTTTGTTTTTTCCGGTACCGGCGCCGATCACATTGGAATTCAGCCGCACTTCCACGGTAAAGCGTTTATCGTGATCAGGACCGCTTTCACCGGTCAAAACATAGTTGACTGTCTCTTCCGGATTGCGTTGAATAACCTCTTGCAAAGCGGTTTTGTAATCTTTGAATACCTCATCGTCGGGTTGTTCCAGCTCACGCAGGACAAAACGCAGTACATGCCGACGGGCAACCTCCATGCCGCCGTCCAAATACATGGCGGCCAGCACGGCCTCAAACGCATCGGCCAAAATGGAATCCCGTTCCCGGCCGCCGTTGTGGTCTTCACCCTTGCCGAGCAGTAAAAATCTGCCCAGTTCCAGCTCGCGGGAAAAACCGCAGAGCGATTTTTCACACACCAGCGAAGCCCGAAGCTTGGTCAGCTCCCCTTCCGGCAGGGAACGGTAGTGTTTGTAAAGATAATCCGAAACGACGATCGACAGCACCGAATCGCCCAAAAATTCCAACCGCTCGTTAGACGACACCGCGCCGCGCGCTTCATTGGCATAGGACGAATGGGTCAGGGCGTTTTTTAAAAGTCCCTCGTTTTGAAAAGTATAGCGGAGTTTTTGCTCTAATTCTTTCATTGTGCCGTTACTTCTTCCTGCATTTTTGTGCCGATTGCAGAGGATATTTTGCCTACCACATCGGCTTCAGCAAACCGTACCGCCTGACCGACGGCGTTTTTGATCGCTTTTGCGTCGGAACTGCCATGTGCTTTGATGACAGGCTTTTGCACGCCGAGCAACGGCGCGCCGCCCACTTCACTGCT
>CAJOQU010000037.1 GCA_905236975.1 uncultured Clostridia bacterium | reverse complement strand
TGTGCTGACGCTTAAGCGGCAGAATGGAGATTACCATGAAAAATGTCATTATTACCGGAGCAAATTCCGGTCTGGGATTTGAAACGGCAAAGAAAATTGCAAAAGATCAAGAATTCAGAGTAATCCTCGCCTGCAGGAACGCCGAAAAGGCTGAGGCGGCAAGGAACGCAATCGCGAAAGAAACAGGCAACGAAAACGTCGGGTTTATGATCCTTGACACGTCGCTTTTGTCATCCGTTCGAGCGTTTGCAGAAAATTATATTGCAAAATACGGCACGGTGGACGTGCTGATCAACAATGCCGGCATTTCATCGATGCGCGACAGCGGAACAACGGCGGAAGGGTTTGAGGTGGTTTTTGCCACCAACTATCTGGGGCATTTCCTTTTGACGCAGCTTCTTTTGCCCCGCTTGTCCGCAAACGGGCGCGTCATAAACGTCACCAGCGACATGCACAATCCGCCCGGAGGGATCGAGTGGAAGGGCGTGGAATATCTGGCGCATGAGGCGATGGATGACCGGAAAAGGTATTCCTATTCAAAGCTGTGCGCGATCTATCTTACCCACAAGTTAGATGAAATGTTGAAGGAAAAAGGCTCCGCCATTACGGTCAATTCGTTCAACCCCGGATTTATGGCGACAACGAACTTCTCCGGCGGTCATGCGGATAAAATGCGCGCGCTTGCCGTCAAGACCACGATGCCGGAGCGTTACGGTGAGCTTGAGACTTCCTCCGACGCGCTGGCGCAGATCGCCACGCAAGCGCAGTTTTCCGGGATATCGGGCGCGTATTTTGACAGAAGCACGAATACAAAAAAATCTTCCGAGCTTTCCTACAGCAAGGAAAACCAAGAAGAATTATGGAAAAAGAGCCTTGCATACTGCGGACTTGACGGTGCCGGCGAATGAAACACATGACTGCAAACGGCATCGATACCGCATACACGCTCTGCCGCCATTTTTGAAAGGATCGGAAACATGAAGATTATAACGATAGAAGAACACTATGCTGATAAGCGTATCATCGACGCGACCGCGCCATACGGCGAACCGTCCTATATGGCTCAGCTTCCCGAAAAGGTGCGCGAAGCCTACAATTCGATGCGCTTCACCGGCGACAAGCTGACCGATGTCGATACGGTCCGCTTTGATTTCATGCAGGAGCAGAAGGTCGATATTCAGGTGCTCAGCTACACGAATCCAGTGCCGGACACAGTGCCGCCGCAGGAGGCGGTCAGGATCTGTAAAGAGGCGAACGACATTCTTGCCGATGTGGTGAAAAAGCACCCCGATCGCTTTGCCGCGTTTGCCACGCTTCCCATGGCGGATCCCGTCGAGGCGGCGCGGGAGCTTGAGAGGTGTGTGAGGGAGCACCGTTTCGTCGGCGCTTTGATCACCGGCACATATCAGGGCAAATTCTACGATGACCCCATGTTCTTCCCGATCTTTGAGAAAGCGGCGGAGCTTGACGTGCCGATCTCGTGGCACCCCGAGTTTCCGGCGGCGAACGTGCAAACGCACTACTATCTTTCCGACAACTATTCCCTTTCCACCGGAATGCAGTTTGCCACGGCGGGCTTCGGTTGGCATTTGGACGTGGGGCTTCACATGACAAGGCTGGTATTATCGGGTGTCTTTGACAAACTGCCAAAGCTGAAATTCATTTCCGGCCATTGGGGGGAAGCCATCCCCTTTATGCTCGACCGTATGGATCAGATCATGCGCCCGCAGACAACGGGACTGAAAAAGAAGATTTCAACGTATTTTCACGAGAATATCTGGTATACGCCGAGCGGGATTCTGTCTAAGGATCAGCTTGCATACATGGTCAAGGTGTTCGGCGCGGAGCATATCATCTGGGCGCTCGATTATCCTTATGTGCCGTTCGGGACCTGCAGCACGGATTTTCTTATGAACGCCGATCTGACCGATGAACAAAAGGAAATGATCGCGCACGGCAACGCGGAGAAATTACTGAAACTCTAAACCGGGAGCATAAAAAAGCTTGATAAAATTATGAATGTACAGAGCAAAAACAACATCACACAATATGAAAAAATGACCTGCACGCCGATTCCAAGGCTGGTGCTGGAGCTTTCTATCCCCGCAATTATCTCCATGCTCGTCACCAATATTTACAATCTTGTCGATACCGCCTTTGTCGGACGGCTCGGCACCAGCGCAAGCGGCGCGGTAGGTGTGGTATTCGGATTTATGTCGATTATCCAGGCGTTTGGATTTTTATTTGGGCAGGGCGCCGGAAGCATTCTGTCCAGGGCGCTTGGCGCAAAAGATACAAAGAGCGCTTCGGTTCACGCCTCGGTCGGGTTTTTCGCGTCGTTTCTGTGCGGCAGTCTCATCAGCGTGATCGGCTTTCTCTTTCTGGATGATATCGTCATGCTGCTCGGCAGCACCGAAACCATTGCTCCTTACGCGAAAACCTACATTTTCTACATACTGATTTCCGCGCCGTTCATGAGCTCATGTCTGACGCTCAACAATATCCTGCGCTACGAGGGAAAGGCTTTTCTCGGTATGATCGGTCTGATGTCGGGCGCGGTTCTGAACATGGTCGGCGACCCGATCCTTATGTTCGGATTGAAAATGGAAATAGCGGGCGCGGGACTTTCCACCGCGCTGAGCCAGTTTATCAGTTGGGGAATCCTTCTTTGCATGTTTCTCTTGGGGAAAACCGAATCGAAAATCAGCTTCAAAAACGCGGCGCTCGTCACACCGAAAATTCTCGGCAACATCGCGGCAACCGGCTTTCCGAGTCTGCTGCGGCAGGGGCTGAACAGTCTCACCACCGTGTTGCTGAACACCCGGTGCGCGGTGTACGGCGACGCCGCCGTCGCGGCGATGAGCATTGTATCCAGAATCATTTTCTTCGCGTTCTCCATCGCACTCGGCATCGGTCAGGGCTTTCAGCCCGTTTCCGCGTTTAACTACGGTGCGGGAAAATATTCCCGTCTGCACAAGGGCTTTCGGTTTGCATGCCTGATCTCCGAAGGGTTCATCCTTTTTAGCTGCGCAGCGTTGATCGCGTTTTCGGGGAGCCTGATCGCACTTTTCAGAAACGATCCCGATGTGATCGAAATCGGTACAAGGGCGCTCCGGCTTCAGGCGCTGGCAACGCTTGTACTACCGCCCTGCATGGTGATCGAAATGCTTTTTCAGAGCACGGGAAGACGGCTGGGTGCAACCCTGCTTTCCGCGCTGAGAAACGGTCTGTTCTTCATCCCCGCCTTGCTGATTCTTTCTCACTTCAGGGGACTTGCGGGAATTCAAGAGGCACAGCCGGTTTCGCTGATCCTTTCCGTACCGGTTTCCGTGATTTTTGCGGTGCGCTTCTTCCGAAAACTGCCCAAGGAAGATAAAGAAGACCCCGTTCGGGAAGAATCCGCTTTATAGGGAAACAGTGCGCGTTTCAACGATTCATAAAAAGGCGAGCCGGGACTCAAAAACTGAGAACCCGGCTCACCTTTTTCTGTGTTTTTACGGATGCCGTTTCACGGAGGAGAACGAACATAAAAAATCGGGATTTTGCTGCTGATGGCGGTTTTGACAGTCGCTTCAAACATCATACGAGGCTTTACTTTACCGTAAAACGATATTATCCCTACCTATTTCAATCAAAAAATCGTCCTCTTTAAGAAGTTTTGCAAGAGCAAAAGTATCCTCGGGCAGAGATGTGGTTCTTATTGCCGCAAGCCCTTCGTGATTCCTGTTGGGATGATGAAAATCTGAACCTGCCGTTACAATGAAATGATTGTTTTCTTTGGCATAAACCGAAGCCAATCCTATTCTTGAATTATGGCCGGGATGCATATTAAAAACCTCGAT
>CAJOQU010000036.1 GCA_905236975.1 uncultured Clostridia bacterium | reverse complement strand
GGGCTGCCGCCCTATGAGGACGACAAACGAAAGGTTGCCGAAAACACGCCTTTTCAGGCGGGTTCGGATGATCATGCTATGCTTAAGTTTTCAGTCGAGCAGACCCATGCTGTTAAAAGGAAATATTCGCAAAATAGCGTGTCCCAACACATAGCGGGTGTCAACCAGGCCTATCTCACCAATGCGCGCCGAACGGCTGTCAAGCGAATCATTGCGGTTATCGCCCAGCACAAAAATGTACCCCTCCGGCACATAGACCGGAAACTGCACGCCGTCGTTATACTGCAGGTTCGTGGGGGTTTTGGTATAATCCTCTTTCAGTGGTTTGCCGTCTACATAAACGACGCCCTGTTCAAAATCAATATCAACCGTTTGGCCCGCCACGGCGATGACGCGCTTAATAATGGGCACCTGGGCGCTGGCCACACTGTCTACCGAGTTGTCAATATTGCGCGAGATCACCACAATATCGCCATACTGCGGGGTATAAGCCAAATTGGTGATGATTACTTTATCGTTTGAATACAGCGTGTTGTTCATGGATCGCCCGTCAATGGTCGCCACGCGGAAAAACAGACTGAAAATGACCACGACGGCAATCACCGCCGTTGCCAGCACATCCAACCATTCAAATATTTCCTGCGCTGTGGTTGGCCGCTGCGGTGTTTCCGGTTCGGAAAAATCTTCTGCAAGGTCTTCCCGAATAAGAAAGCCGTTTTCTTCGCGCTCGTTTTCACTCATACCGACGCCTCCTTAAAAGCAAATCCCAAAAAGCAAAAAGGGGCCCGTGCCTTCGCCGTTCCCCTTACAAGATTTAACCGATGAGTTCTTTTACTTTGGCGGCTTTGCCCACTCTGTCACGCAGATAGTAAAGCTTCGCTCTGCGAACTTTACCCTTGCGAACCAGTTCAACCTTGGCCACATTGGGTGAATGCACCGGGAAGACACGCTCCACGCCTACGCCGTAAGAGACACGGCGAACGGTGAAGGTCTCGGAAATGCCGCTGTTGTTTTTGGCGATCACGGTGCCTTCAAACACCTGAATTCTTTCCTTCTCGCCTTCCTTGATTCTGACATGCACCTTCACGGTGCTGCCGATCAAAATTTCCGGCACGTCGGTTTTTAACATATCCGCCGTTAATTCTTTGATCACGTCCATGTACTTTTCCTCCTTAAATTTTACCAGATGTTCATGCCGTCCGGCAGAGGACCACCCGCTTCAATGTCGATTTTTTCGGCAATGAACCCACTTGTAAGGTGCAAGTGAACCCGTATTGCACAAAGCAACGAGCATTCGTAGCTTTCCTATTCTATCACAACGCTTTTCAAAAATCAAGCATTTTTTATTTT
Source organism: uncultured Clostridia bacterium (assembly GCA_905236975.1). Taxonomy (GTDB): domain Bacteria; phylum Bacillota; class Clostridia; order Oscillospirales; family Acutalibacteraceae; genus UBA737. The sequence goes on along the minus strand of CAJOQU010000036.1, from coordinate 6,344 downwards.
TTTGTAAAGATTTAACGGAAATACGGAAAATTTTCAAAAAACTCTTCTTTTTTGTTTTACAATTTGATATAATAACAAAAGTATTCTGTTCCTTTTATGAAAGGGGTGTGGTCATGCAGCTATTGATAAACGGCTTAAACATTGAATATACCGAGCAAGGCGCCGGTGTGCCCGTGCTGCTCTTACATGGTTGGGGTTCTTCGTTTGAAGTGTATAAAGGCCTTATGGCGGCGCTGAGCGACCGCTGCCGGTTGGTGGCCATGAATTTCCCCGGCTGCGGCGGGTCCGACACCATGAAAGAACCCTGGACATTAGAGGATTATTGTGATTTGGTGCTTGCCTTTATCAAAGCCACCGGGCTTGAAAATCCTATTTTGATCGGGCATTCCCACGGCGGGCGCGTGATTTTAAGAATGGCGGCGGCCGGTCTTGTTTCGCCCCCTAAAATCGTGCTGTTGGACGCGGCGGGGGTGATCCCCAAAAAGACCCTACAGCAAAAAATGCGGGCACGAAATTTTAAGATCATTAAAAAATTACTTTCCCTGCCGGTCATTAAAAATCATTCGGCCGCTCTGCTTGATAAAGCACGGCGGCATTACGGTTCGGCCGATTACAACGCCGCGCCCGAGGTGTTGCGCAAAACCATGGTTTCACTGGTCAACACCGACTTGCGCGGTGAGATCGGCAAGATCACCTGCCCCACCCTGTTGATTTGGGGCGAAAACGACACCGCGACCCCACTTTCGGACGCGAAAATCATGGAAAGCCTGATTCCCGACTGCGGGCTTTGCGTCATCAAAGGCGCCGGACATTACGCCTTTTGCGAGCAACCGGCGCAAACAGCCGCAATTTTGCGCAGTTTCATTCCTTAAAAAGAAGGTTTTTACATGAAGATTTGGTTGTTCCTTTTAGAATTTTCTCTTGTTGTGCTGCTGCCGATCTCGGGGCTTTTTGCCTTAACCCGTCAGTTTCAAATGCTCCAGCAAAATTCCTACTTTCCCTCACGCTATGGGGGGTGGGTCAAAACCGCTTTTCTTCCCGCCATGGCCGGACAGATCGTCTTAGCGGTTCTGCTTTTTTTCTTAGTACTCAAAGCGCCGGTTGCTTTGAGCGTGATGCTGTGCGCTTTTTTGTTGGGCTTTCGCATTGCCCGCGCTGTCAGCACACAAAAAAAATCGATCAAAAAACTGGTCTTCACCGCCAGAATCAAACGCCTTTATGCCACGGCGGCGGTTTGGTACCTTCTGTTGGCGTTGGCTGTGCATTTTTCCAAGGGTACGCTTTCTTCTTTCTTATTCCTTTTCTTGATGATTTTTGTGTTTGTCACACCGCTGACAGCATTATTTTGCCGCACCGTCAACGCGCCGCTTGAAACCGCCGTTTCCCATTGGTATGTGCGTGACGCCAAGCGCATTTTGCGCGAGCGACCCGATCTGATTGTGATCGGTGTGACCGGCAGTTACGGTAAGACCTCGACCAAATTCATTTTATCCCGTCTTTTAAGCGAAAAATACAATGTGGTGGCTACTCCGCAAAGCTTTAACACCCCCATGGGCGTGGTGCGCACCATCCGGCAGGATTTACAGCCGCAGACCCAGATTTTTATTTGCGAAATGGGTGCGAAAAACCGCGGCGATATCAAAGAGATCTGCGACATCGTTCACCCGCGGTACGGCGTCATCACCTCGGTAGGACCCCAGCATTTAGAGACCTTCCGCACGGTAGACAATGTGTTTGCGACCAAGTTTGAATTGGCCGACGCGGTATTGCAAAACGGCGGTGAGGTTTTTGTGAACGGCGACAGTGCCGAATTGATGCGCCGCATTGACCCTTCCCGTTACAAAGTCTACGGCACGAATCCGACCTTTCCGTTCTGTGCAAATGGGCTTACCTGCGGGCGGAACGGTTCAGCCTTCACCCTGTCGTTTGACGGCAGGGAATTGGCGATTTCCTGCCCTTTGCTTGGCATGCACAGCGTATTAAACCTGACCGGAGCGGCGGCCGTGGCGCTGACCCTTGGCGTCAGTGACCGTGACCTTTGCTTTGCGTCAGCCTCTCTACGCCCGACCGAGCACCGTTTAGAACTGAAGCCGTGGCTGAACGGGTCTTTGATGATCGACGACGCTTATAACGCCAACCCCGAAGGCTGTATGGAAGCGGTCAGAGTGCTGTCGCACTTTGAAAACATGCAAAAGGTCATCATAACCCCGGGGCTTGTTGAGCTTGGCGACAAGGAAGAGGAATACAACACCAAACTGGGGATTGCCGCCGCCGAAATTTGTGATATAATCATACTGGTTGGCAAAAACCGTTCCAAACCGATTTATGACGGTGCGATTTCACAAGGCTTTGCGCGGGATCGCCTGCATGTGGCCGCCGGCTTTCAAGAAGCGGCCGCAATCTATGCCGCCCTTGCGGATGCCAATACCGTTGCACTGTTAGAAAATGATTTGCCTGATAATTACCTTTATTGAAAGAGGGTCTTCCCTATGAAAACCAATATTGCCTTTTTTTTCGGATGCCGTTCGGTTGAACATGAGGTATCGATCATCTCCGCCGTGCAGGCCATGCGTGCGGTTGACCGCACCAAGTATGACGTCACGCCCCTTTATGTTACCAAATCGGGTGAAATGGTCACGGGTGAAGCATTGTTTGAAATCGAAAACTACCGGGATCTGCCCGCCCTGTTCAAAACCGTAGAGCCGGTGGCGCTGGTGCGCGAAGAGGGCGCGGTATATATGAAATATCAAAAAAGCGGCGTTTTTTCCAAAAAGAAACCGATCCGCATCGATGTTGCCTTCCCTGTCGTGCACGGCACCAACTGTGAAGACGGCACCGTGGCCGGCTATCTGGAATACTTAGGTCTGCCTTATGTGGGGTGCGATGTGCTTTCCGCCTCCGTAGGCATGAACAAAGCCGTCTTTAAAGACGTGCTGAAAAGCGCGGGGCTGCCGGTACTGCCGTGTATCACCTTCCGTGCGCGGGACTACTTAACAGAAAAAGAACCCATATTGTCGAAGATCACAGAGCAGATCGGGCTTCCCTTGATCGTCAAACCGGTCAATTTGGGATCCAGCGTGGGCATTACCAAGGTTGAAAACGCGGCCGAGCTGGAAGCCGCCGTGAGCCTGGCCGCTTCGTTTGCCGACACCATTTTAGTCGAGCCGGCGGTGACCGCTTTGCGGGAAATCAACTGCTCGGTACTGGGTGACGCGGACGACTGCGAGGCCAGCGTGCCCGAAGAACCCTTCATGCACGACGCTATTTTGTCATATGAAGACAAATATCTTTCGGGGCAAAAGGGCGGCAGTAAAGGCATGGCATCCCTTGGGCGCAAAATTCCCGCTGATCTTCCGCCCGAAAAAACAGAAGAAATTCGGGCGCTTTCCTGCAAAATTTTTAAAGCCATGGGCGCGTCCGGCGTAGTGCGCATCGACTTTTTGCTGGACACCGATACCGATACCGTTTATGCCAACGAAATCAACACCATTCCCGGTTCGCTCGCCTTCTATTTGTGGGAAGCAAGCGGCGTACCCTACCGCGAATTGATCGACCGTTTGGTGCAGTTGGCCTTTAAACGCCAGCGCGGGCGCGATAACCTGACCTTCACCATTGACACCAACATTTTATCGGGCGTTTCGTTCGGTGCGAAGGGCGCGAAAGGCGCCAAGCTATAAATTTTTTTTAATTACATTAAAAAATTCTTTTTCGTATATTTTCCCATATTCGGTCAACACTATTATTGCCCATAAAGGAGTGAGAATAATGTTTGACAGAATATGTTTAATCCTTGTCATTATCGGTGCTTTAAACTGGGGTCTTGTGGGTTTATTTGAATTTGACCTCGTCGCCTGGGCGTTTGGCGGTGCGGCGGCTCTTGTAAGCCGTATCATTTACACGCTGATCGCACTGGCAGGCATTTGGTGCATTTCGCTGTTGTTCCGGGAACGCTCCAGCGTTCGAACGGCGGAAGGCGCTTGATCCGACAACCGGTTGGGCTATTTGATCGGCGGAAATTCTTCCGCCGATCATTTTCCATATAAAAATAAAATTTTTCGCCGGAAAGGTCTTTTTTTGTAAAAACGCTGTTGACTTTTTGTAAAAAGGCGAATACAATAAAAATAGATTCCGAAAGAGGGTGAGCAGAATGAAAAAAAGGTTCCGTCTTTTTTTGCTCTGCTGCGCCCTGTTTTCCGTGCTTTCCCTTACATCCTGCAACCCGCTGGATCAAGATTACGGCACCCACAGCGAGCCTTCTGAGACCGATGGTACAAGCACATCTTCCTCTTCCGCGGCTGAAAGCATTCCCCAGCCTGAAATCATGTCGCTTGATCGGGTGATGTCGCAGTTTGTCGATATCAGCCTGTATGACGAGGAAAATTATTCCGCCGTTTATTTGGGCAAACGATTCAAATTTCAAGTCCGCTATGTGGGCGACGACTTTTCGCTTCCCACCAAAATCGCCACGCTGGCTAAATCCGGTTGGACCTTGAGCGACAAAAACGAATATGATGAGGAATCCTCCATCTTTGCCGGGGAATCGATCAACGCGGTCTTTGAGCGGGAGGATGGCAAGACCATCACCGCTACCTTTTACAATTCCGCAAACAACTCGGTCAAGTTAAAAAAATGCAACATTGTAAAATTCCGTATTGAAAATGATTTTTACACCGATCCCGGCAATTTCTCGGAATTCAATGTAAACGGCCTGACCAACCGCATGGCTGTGACCGATATTATCGACACCCTTGGTATGCCCTCGCATTTTTACAGTATTTCGAAAGACGAATATTATTTGGACTATTTCATCACTGAAAAAGACAAACGGAACGGCATCACCGTTTACATCAACACCACCGATGACGCGGTGACCGCCGTAGAGTTTTCGTACTACAAATAATCCTGTTCTGCAAACGGCGTGGCCGGCAACCGCTGACCACGCTGTTTTTATGAAATATGAAAACAAAAAAAGGAGCTTCCCCCTTATGAAACCTCTTTTCCTCCCGGCAGATATTCTGTTGCCAAAACAAAATTTTGAACAATGGGCGGTCATTGCCTGCGACCAATACACCTCTGACCCCGCTTATTGGCAAAAGCTCGCCGATTTTGTGGGCGACGCGCCCTCGGCGCTGAACATCATCTTTCCGGAGGTCTATTTAGGAAATGACGATAAGCAGACCCGCATTCACGCCATCAACGCCACCATGAAGGAATACCTGTCAAACGGCGTATTGCAGGAGTTTCCAAACGCTTTTGTGTATACCCGGCGCCAAACATCAGGCGGCACGCGCTGCGGCATGATCGGCATGATCGATCTATGCGATTACAGCTTTGAAAAGGAAAGCGCCGCGCCTATCCGCTCCACCGAAGAAACCGTGGCCGAACGCATTCCGCCCCGGGTCGAGATTCGGCGGGACGCAAGCCTTGAAATCCCGCATGTGATGCTGTTGATCGACGATCCGCAGCGGACCGTGATTGAACCGCTGGCCGAAAAAGCAGCCGATTTCCGCACCTTATATGATTTTGATTTATGCGCGGGCGGCGGGCACATCTGCGGCTCGTTGTTAAATGACGCCGCCGCGGCGGCCGTACAGCAAGCGCTTGCCGACCTGGCTGAACAAAACGATGGATTTTTATTTGCAGTGGGCGACGGCAACCATTCCCTTGCCTGTGCAAAAGAATGCTACCGACAAAACCCGACCGAGCGCTCGCGCTATGCGTTGGTCGAGATCGTCAATATCCATGACCCGTCCCTGCATTTTGAACCCATCTACCGTGTCCTGTTCGGGGTTGACCCGCAACAAGTGCTGTCTGAATTTTTAGATTTTGCGGGCGGCGAGACAAGCGACGCCGCGGCACAGACCTTCACCTGCCTGTTTGCCGGTACCGAGCGCCGTATTTCGGTGAAAAAGGCCGCTCCCCTGCCCGTGGGCACCTTACAGCGCTTTTTAGACGATTACCTGGCGCGGCACCCGCAGGCCGCCATCGATTACATACACGGTGAGTCCGCCGTGCGCGAGCTGGCCGGGCGTGACGGCGCGATCGGCTTTTTGTTTGACGGCATGAAAAAAAGCGAGCTGTTCCCCGCCGTGGCGGAGGGCGGTTCTCTGCCGCGCAAGACCTTTTCCATGGGTGAGGCCGATGACAAACGCTTTTATTTGGAATGCCGCGCATTATCTTTTTAGGCTGGTGTATTGAAAAAACATTCGCTTGGGTAGAGGTGAATTTTACCCCGTGCCTTATCATGTCGCTATGCTTAAGCATAGCACGACCATCCGAACTCGATTTTAGCGGATGAATTTTGTGCTCTGCTTCGTTAAAATACTCGGAAATCCGTCAGGATT
>CAJOQU010000035.1 GCA_905236975.1 uncultured Clostridia bacterium | reverse complement strand
GCCTCAGCGCCGGAGACCGGCTTTACCGTGAGCTTTCAAAATGTGACCATTGACTGAAAATTATCTTTGTAATACTGAAACTCCTTGCCGCATCGGCAAGGAGTTTCAGTTTGAAGAAAACCCAAAAGCCTGCAATCCCATGAAAAGCGTCTTTAAGAAAAAGCAAAGATTTAATTAAAAATTTCAGAATTGCTTGCTTCTTGAGGTAAAATCCAGTATAATGAATTCGTAAAAGGAAGTGATCATTTGCGCCGGTTACTGTCACACATGGCTGATTTCATCCGTGAGTCAGATAAAATTCTGTTGCTGCTTTGCACCTTCACCTCAATATATGGCTGTATGGCCGTTTTTTCCGCCACACGGTACAGGGATTCCTATCGTGCTGTTTTGGTACAAGCCGTCGGCACCGTGTTGGGTATTTTTGCCGCCGTGTTAATCTCGGCAGTGGATTACACCAAAATTTTGGAACGATGGTATCTGTTGGCCGTGGTGGGGCTGGTACCGGTCATTTTAACTTTTTTCATTGGCTTTGCCCCCGAAGGTACCGACGATAAGGCTTGGCTTGACATCGGCATTACCACCTTTCAGCCGTCCGAACTACTGAAAATTTGTTTTATTGTGACCTTCACTCAACATTTAAGCCGTGTGAAAGATCATATCAACAAGCTGAAAACACTGATTCCGGTGTGCATTCACGGCGCCATCCCCGTGGTGCTGATCCACATTCAGGGGGATGACGGCACCGCGTTGGTCTTTGCCATTATGGTACTGTTTATGTTGTGGGCGGCCGGCGTTTCATGGAAGTATTTTTTGCTGTTGCTGATCACGGCGGCGGTGACCTCGCCGATTTTGTATTTCTTTGTGATGAATAACGATCAACGCAGTCGTATTTCAGCTCTGTTTGATCCCAATGCCGACACACAGGGTATTCTGTACCAACAATTTCGCGGTAAAATGGCACTGGCAAACGGCGGTTGGTTTGGTCAGGGCTATTTAAAAGGTGACTTGACCCAAGTGGGCGGCGTACCCATGGGTCATAACGATTTTATTTTTACCACCATTGGGGAAGAATTGGGCTTTTTAGGGTGTATGGCGGTTATTTTACTGCTCGGCGCCATCTGCCTGCGTTGTATCCGTATTGCAAGGCTCTGCTCGAAAGACAGCGGCAAGCTGATCTGTGTGGGGATGTTTTCCATCATCTTTGCGCAAATGGTCATTAACATTGGCATGTGCGTACAGGTGTTGCCGGTCATTGGCATTACCCTGCCGTTTTTCAGCGCGGGCGGCACCTCGCTTTTGTGCTTGTACTTAGGAATCGGGCTGGTGCTGAATGTGTATATGCACCGCAATTCCCGCACCATTTATTTACATGACGACAAGTTATAAAAATCATAGCAAACGGGGCTGCCTCACACCTTCGTGAGACAGCCCCGTATTTTATATCGTTTTGAAGGTCAGCTTTTCAACGGGAGAAAGACCGAGGTCCTCCACAAAACGCCGGGTCTTATCAAACGCCGCCTCGTTCAAAAAGACAGACGGGTCGTGCGCGTCACACCCCACAATAATCTTGTTGCCGCATTTTTTGGCGATCTTAAAAAAGCGGGAGGAGGAATAATGCCGGTCGGTCATAAGACCCAGCATATTGACTTCCAGCGGGATATCCAACTCTTTGGCAGCCATGCAAAGGCGGGTATACTCCCGTTCATGCCAGCCGTCATCGCCCAAGAAATTGCACAAATCCGGGTGGGCAATATACGAAAAACTACCGGTTTTCATGCCCTCGATCACCTGATCCACATAGGAGGAAAGAAGACCCATATCGGAATGGGGCATGCCTACATAAGTTCCCAGCCGTTCGTCATGCAAGTGATGCTGCCCCATGATCAGATAGTCAACACCCTGCTCGCGGCAGAAATGCTGCAACGACCCGAAAAGCGCGGGGTAATACTCTGCCTCAAACCCGACAAGGATTTGAATATCCTGCTTATATTCCTCGGCAAGGCGACGCAGCGTCGCAATATATGCCGGCGCCTCGGCAGGAGTCATGCGCATGGGTGAAACAAAGTCATCCTCAAAAAACTGGGGCGAATGATCAGAAAAGCCTAAGACTTTGATCCCCGCTTGAATGGCGTTTTCAATGTATTCGCGCTCCGTACCGACCGCATGGTGGCAGCGCACAGTATGGGTGTGATAATTCGCAATCATATATTTTAATCTCCATTCCGCCGCTAAAGCGTCAGCACAAATAAATCATAAAATCTCCAATAGCGGCGGATGGAGATGATATCGGAATGTTTTGCGGTTGCCGCATCTTTGATGTGGCGAGCAATACGCCGTCTCGATATTGTGTATAGCGTGATTTTTCACGCTATTCCTCACTGTAAATGACCGTAATATCGGGATGAAGCTGCAAAATGGAAGCCGGGATGCGCGGCGTAATAGGCCCATAGAAGGCCTTCTCCAAAATATCACGTTTTTGCTTGCCCGAGGCGATCAGCAAAATCTTTTTCGCCTGCATAATGGAAACCATACCCATGGTGATGGCAAGGCGCGGCACCTCTTGCTCATTTGCAAAAAAGCGGGAGTTCGCCTTGACGGTAGATTCATGCAGCTCGACCACATGCGTGCTTTTTACAAATACATCATCCGGCTCGTTAAATCCGATATGCCCATCATGACCGATGCCAAGCAGCTGCATATCGATGCCGCCAAGTGCTTTGATATGCGCGTCATACTGCTCGCCCTCGCCTGCCAGATCGACCGCACAGCCATTGGGAACAAAGGTGTTGGCAAGGTCAATATTGACATGCTCAAACAGATTTTTGTTCATAAAATAGCGGTAGCTTTGTTCATCCTTACCGCTGAGCCCAACGTATTCATCCAAATTCACGGTCGTGACGCGGCTGAAATCAATATCACCTTTACGGTACCACTCGATCAGCTGTTTGTAGGTGCCGACCGGTGAAGAACCGGTGGCCAGCCCCAGCACACTGTCCGGCTTGATGATGACCTGTGCTGAGATGATATTCGCCGCTTGGCGGCTCAATTTTTCATATGTATCAACCGTAATAAACTTCATGCTTCTGTCTTCACATTCCTTCGTATTGACCGTTTTCGGTCATTTGCTCCAACGCCGCGGCCATGCCCGCCTTATCTTCTTTATACGTCACGCCGTACCATTTGTCTTCCGCAATGAGTACCCGAACCTGCTTTTTGCCCGATTCAATGAGCGACGAAACAACGGTCGGCAAATAGTACTCGGCCTTGGGTACGGTACGTTTTTCTTTCAAAAAGTCACAAAAGCCGCTTTCAATCGCCCCGAAAATATCCGGCGTAAAGCCCCACAGATTCATGGAAACCACCGTGTCGGGCGGAAGAGCCGTCCAGGTTTTGCCGTCGTCCTCCGTATAGCGGCAATCCACAATTTTGGTGCGTTCGGTCACGGATTTCAGCTTACCGTTTTCGATCTCGCACACCCCGCGTGAGACCGAACCGTTTTCGGTCAAGGTGTTGACCAGGCGAAAGCCGACCATGCCGTAATCCTCACTTCCGGACTTTAAAAAATCCGCCATTTGCACAAAGGCCGATTTGCCGTAATAATCATCGGCATTGATGACCGCAAACGGCTCGTTCACCACATTTTGACAGCAAAGAACGGCGTGTGCCGTTCCCCACGGCTTCTCCCGCTCAGGCGGACAGGTAAAACCGGCCGGCAGGTCGTCTGTCTCCTGAAAAACATATTCGGTTCGGACCCGCTTTTCAATCCGCTTGCCCACGACCGCCTTAAAATCCTGCTCAATAGCGTGCTTAATGATAAATACAACCTTGTCAAATCCGGCTTTTACGGCGTCATACACCGAATAATCCAATAAAATTTCTCCGTTTTTTCCAATCGGTTCAATCTGTTTCAAGCCGCCAAAACGGCTGCCCATTCCCGCCGCCATGACAACCAAGGTGATATGTTCCTGCATGTTAGTCCCTGCCTTTCTTTCCCTATTATAAACGATACCCCTTACTTTTTCAAATACTATTTTTCGCAGGATAGGATTTTCTTCTGCAGAAATGCGCAAGCGGCACAAAAAGCGGCTGTTTTGCCAATCGTGACAAAACAGCCGCTTTAGGTTGCCCCTAAGCGAATACCGAGGGCATGTTGTTTAAAAAAGGGTAGTCGGATCCGCAAAATGTCCGTTCTTTAAAAGAGCAAAATGCAAATGACTTTGATCCGCACATTCCGACGGGATCGAGGTCACACAACCGATCACATCACCTGCGGAAACCGCATCGCCTTCATGAACGGTCAAATCTTTCAAAGCCGCGTATTGCGTCACCAGTCCCTCGCCGTGATCAATGGTCACCACCGTACCGAAAGTTGCGTTTTCTTCAATAGATGTCACAGCTCCCGCGGCCACCGCGCTGATCGCCGCACCGTCCTCACAAGAGATATCTACCCCTAAGTGCAGGCGCATATCGCCATAAGTGGAGGAATATTGAAGCTCGTTTTCGTTATAGGTTTTCACAACCTCGCCTTCAACCGGCATGGAAAAAATCTTTTCTTTGGTTTTGGCCTTGGCCTCGGCCGCCTGTTCGGATTCGGACGGCGTATACGGCACATTGCTCACCGAATTATCCACACTTTCGGTAACGTCCCCGGACGGTGTCTCAATAGCGCTCGGCTCTGACGGCATAGACGGCGCCGAGGAAGACGGCAGACTGCTGCTTTCCTCTATCTTCGGATCGGGCTGCTTCATGTTGCGTGCGGCGAACCACGCGGCCGCGCCGACCGCCAACAAACAGCAGGCCAGAATCATATAAAATACGGCGTTGCCCTTTCTTTTAGAACCGGAATGGTATTCGGAATAGTTCATGTTTTCATTTCCTTTCTTTCGTGTTCCTTTTTATTATGAACAACTGTACATATTCTATTCCGCAAAAATTTAAAAAACGTTCATAGAAAAGAAAAAATTATCATGTATGATAAGCTTGTACCGAAAAGGAAGCCGCATCCTTTCGGTATAGTTTCTCTGAAAAAGAGAAATTCTCTCCTCAAACCCCTTAAAAGTGAAACAGAGCCGTGCAAACGGCTCTGTTTCACTTTTGACTTACTGTCGATAAGGACAAAACGCCTGAAAATAGGCAAAATTCAGCTCTTTTAGGCTTGTTGTCCTCGCACCAAAACCGTTTGTCCTTACCGACAGTAAGTCTTAAGTTGTTGATAAACTTTTTTTACGTTTATTTATTTTACCGAATCCCGTATTT
>CAJOQU010000034.1 GCA_905236975.1 uncultured Clostridia bacterium | reverse complement strand
GACGGCTATGCCGCCGCCGTGGCCGCGGGGGAGGCTCCGCCCGATCGCTGCGCCCCCGGTGGCAGTACCACCGCCTCGGCACTGGCCGAACTGCTTGGCGTAACGGTGGAAAACGATCCCAAAATCGCTTTTATTGCCTGTCATGGCAATGGCGAGATCACCAGGACCAAATACAATTACGAAGGCATTCAAAGCTGTGCCGCCGCCGATTTGATGCACGCGGGACCGTTGGAATGCCGCTTCGGCTGTGTGGGCTTTGGAGATTGCGCACAAGCCTGTTCGTTTGATGCCATCACGCTGGTTGACGGAAGACCCGTTGTTTGCAGGGATGTCTGTGTAGGCTGTGGGCAGTGCGCCAAAGTATGTCCGAAGGGATTGATCTCGCTGATTCCAAAGTCGGCCAAGGTGGCGGTCGGCTGTGCCAATTTGGAGCGCGGCGCCGGCGTAGTCAAGGCATGCGGCGCTTCCTGTATTGCCTGCCGCATGTGCGAAAAAGCCTGCGAGGCGGGTGCGGTTAAAGTGGTCAATAACGTCGCGGTCATCGATCATGCGCTTTGTACCGGCTGCGGAAAATGTAAGGCAGCCTGCAAACGCGGCGTCTTGACGGATTGCTGATTGTGGAGATTTTGTTTGAAGACGCATCGATTCTTGTCTGCGTCAAACCTGTGGGCGTGCTTTCTCAAGCCGACGCCAAGGCGAACATGGTGAGCCTGCTGTCGGAACACACCGGTGACAAGGTTTACCCGGTGCATCGCCTGGATCGCGAGACCGGCGGCGTTATGGTTTATGCCAAAACGCCGGATGCGGCGGCTGAGCTTAGCCGCCAGATCGCAACGCACCGTTTTGAAAAGGAATATTTGGTTTTGACCCACTCTCACCCCGATCAAAACGAGGGAACGTGGGAAGACCTGCTGTTTAAAGACAGTACCAAAAACAAAAGCTATGTGGTTGCTCGGCCGCGCAAGGGTGTAAAACAAGCGCGGCTTGCATACCGATTGCTGACGACCGTGCAGGAGAACGGGGAAGCGCTTTCACTTTTTTCGGTGCGGCTGTTTACCGGGCGCACACACCAAATTCGGGTACAGTTTTCTCACCGCGGTCTGCCGCTTGCGGGCGATCGAAAATATGGTGCGTGTGACGACTTTCACCAAATCGGCCTATGGTCGCATCGACTGGCTTTTTGCCACCCTGAAAGCGGGGAGCTTTGTTCCTTCACCGCACCGCCGAAAAATATCATACAACGTTATTATCAAGCTTAAATAGACTAACGCCGCAAACATCCCGTTGTTTGCGGCGTTATTTTGTAAAAATGAAAGCAATTTGTTCTTATGTTATTCCACGGTTACCGATTTGGCAAGGTTGCGCGGTTTGTCAATGTCGCAACCCTTGTAAAGGGCAACATAATACGCATAAATTTGGAAGGGGATGACCTCTAACGATGCCGAAAGCAGCGGGTCAACCTTGGGAATATACAGCACCTCTTCGGCTTCTTTGGCAATCTCGGTGTGGCCTTCGGTCGCACAGGCGATCACATACGCGCCCCGCGCCTTGACTTCTTTGACATTGCTGAGCAGTTTTTCAAACAGATCCTCATTGCAGGCAAGCGCCAACACAATACGCCCTTGTTCGATCAGTGAAATCGTGCCGTGTTTGAGCTCGCCCGCGGCATAAGCCTCGGAATGAATGTAAGAAATCTCTTTCAGCTTGAGCGAGGCCTCCAGCGATACGGCGTAATCGATATTCCGCCCAATAAAGAAAAGGGAAGACGGGTCACCGCAGCGTTTGGCAAGCAAGCGAATCTGTTCTTCATTTTGCAAGAGTTGCTCCATCAACTCGGGCAGGCGGCAAAGATCATCGAAGATGTCTTCAAGGCGCTGTTCGTCCGCCGAGTGCAGCAATCTTGCGCCCCAAATGGCAAGAAGGTACAAAACCGAAAGTTGAGTGGAATACCCCTTGGTGGTCGCCACCGCGATTTCGGGCCCTGCCCAGGTGTAGAGCACATCGTCCGACGCTTTGGCAATGGAACTGCCCACCACATTCACAATGGAAAGCACATGTGAGCCACGCGCCTTGGCCTCTTTCAAGGCGGCCAGCGTATCAGCCGTTTCGCCCGACTGGCTGATGATGATCGTTAAGGTATGCTCATCGGTGATGGGATTGCGGTAACGGTATTCGCTGGCAAGGTCAACGTTGGTGGGAATGCGTAAAAGCTCTTCAAACACATATTTGCCCACCATGCCGGCATGATAGGCCGATCCGCAGGCAATGATGTCGATCCGGCGGATGGTTTTGAGCTTTTCCTCGTCCAACTTCATGTCTTCAAAAACAATGTCGCGGCCGTGCAAACGGCTTTCTATTGTTTGCCGAACAGCGTTCGGTTGTTCGTTGATCTCCTTCATCATGAAGTGGTTAAAACCGCCTTTTTCGGCCGCTTCAACATCCCAGTTGATGACCGATGTTGCACGGGAAATCTCATTTTTGTTCTTGTCGTAAAGGGATACGCCTGACGGCGTCAGAACGGCGATTTCGCCGTCTTCAATATATAAAATATCCTTGGTGTGAGAAACCAATGCCGTTACGTCCGACGCAATGAAATTCGCATTTTCTGACAGACCGATGATCAGCGGGCTGAATTTGCGAACGGCGATCAGGGTATCCGGCGCGTCGCTGCATAAAATACCAAGGGCATACGATCCCTCTAACCGTTCCACGGTTTTGGCCACCGCTTCAAAAAAGTCGCCGTTGTCATACTTGGCAAGCAAATGGGGAATGACCTCGGTATCGGTTTCGCTGGCAAAGCAAACGCCGTCGGCTATCAATTCTTCGCGCAGTGCCATGTAGTTTTCAATAATGCCGTTGTGTACCACGGCGAATTTTTCGTTGCCGCTTACATGGGGGTGGGCATTGGCAATCGACGGTACGCCGTGGGTTGCCCAACGGGTGTGGCCAATGCCGATGTTGCCGGGTACGGTGCCGCCGTCATTGGTTTTGTTTTGCAAATTTTTAATGCGTTCTACGGTTTTTTCAATTTGAAAACGCCCGTTTTCAGCCACGGCAATGCCCGCCGAGTCATACCCGCGATATTCCAATTTTTCCAGCCCGTCAAGCAAAAAGCCCGCCGCGGGGGTGGTTCCTGTAAATCCAACAATTCCGCACATAAAAATAACACCTTTCCGAATGTACGGAAAGGCTAAAAAGCAAAAACAGCGCGCAAAAAACGCACGCCAAAAAAGGCGGTTTTAACCGTCTTTGCCAGGCGTTCCCGTACAATATTAGTTATGTTTTTGACATAGCGATGCGCCTTTGTTCCGAAATTACTTTCGGGTTTTAAGCACTCGTTTACGACATGCCTGCCGTGGGACATCCGCCGAAAATTTCGATGCTCCCCATCCTCGTCAACCGCTATGCCAACTGTACGGTCCCGGCGCTTGTTTGACAATAAAACGGAGTTCCTTTCTTTCGTATTTGATGGCATATGCTCCGTTACTATATTGTAAGCGAAATTCGATAAAATGTCAAGAATATTTACAGTCGGATTCCATGTAAACCTAACCCAATCGTGTTAAGAGCCGAAAACTTTTGTGAAAAAATTGGAAAAACCTATTGACATTTCATATCCATGGATGTATAATATCCACGATAAAGAAAGGGGAAATCGAAAATGGTTGTCAACCGATGTGTAGAGCAAGGCATCAATGTTGTGTTGATCCTCTCGCTTGAGAAAGATCATCGCCCCTTGCGAAGCACACAATTGAGCGCCATCTTGTCTGTTTCCGATTCCTATCTCAAAAAGATCCTGCGAAAGCTCGTCCTCGCCGGCATCATCACTTCAAGCCCGGGAAAAGACGGCGGATTCCAGCTTGCCCGCTCTATCGAGGAGATAAGCATTTTTGATGTTTACTCCGCGCTGGAAGGTGAAAAGTGTGATTTGAAGCGGTCCGGCATCGGGCATAGAATTTTTGTATATGGCAAGGAGTTTGCCAAGGAAGAAGAAAGGGTTGTATCTGTGTTCGAGCGGGCTAACGCGGCTTTTTGTGATGAACTTCGTAAGCTCACGATCTCAGAGCTTGCCAGCAAGGAACATTATCAAAACGGAACGGTTGATTTCGAGGCACTGATGAACGAATCAAAAAAATAAAATATTATTTTGGAGGTATTCCCATGAAGTACTATGTAGTTACATTCACACACACGAAGATCGTCGGATGGGCAATTTTTCTGCACGCACATGTCAAGTATCTGAAGAAGCTCTTGAAAGAAGAAAAACTGCAAATCTCCGGTCCCGGCGTCGGAACGCCGGTGCGCAGCGCACAGCTTGTTTTCAAGGTCACAGACCGTGAAGAGCTGGATAAGCTGGTGGCGGGCGACCCCTATTCCATTCACGGGCTTGTTGCGTCCTCAACGGCAAATCTTTGGGATGTTCAGGTCGGAAGCATGTTGAAGCCGGAGTCTGCCGATGCCGAAGGCACCAAATATTTCCGTGCAACCTATGAGTTGAAGGAAAATACCGATGTCACTGCTTGCAAGGATGCGCGTGAGGCTTATTTACAGAAGTTGCTCAGTGAGAAAAAGCTTCGTGCCGCCGGGACCTATGAGAACGATCCTTCGGCAGGCTTGTCGATCCTTTCCGTTTCCACCGCAGAAGAGGCAGAATCGATCATGAAGGAAGATCCTTATGTCAAAGAGCTGGGAGCCAGCTATCAGGTGATCCAGTGGGATCCGAAATTCGGTGAGTTTAAATAAACATTATACATATACTTATCAGAGGAGAATTACAATGAAAAAAGCAGCAAAAGTATTTTCGGTTATTTTTGGCATCCTTATGATCATCGCAGGTGTATCCTGCCTGTTCACACCGGTATCGACTTCTCTGGCGCTCGGTTATGTTGTCGGTTTGTCCATGGTGTTTGATGCAGTAGGTCGTTTTATCAACTGGTGGCAGGAGAAGAAAAACGGACTCGCAGACGGGTGGATGCTTGCCGGCGCGATCTTGTCCGCCGTATTCGGCCTCTTTATTTTGAACAGCCTGGTACTTCAGTTGAGCGTGGACATCTTTATCGTATATAATATTGCAATTTGGCTTTTGTTCCACGGGATCTTTGCCATTGCCCGTGCGTGGAAAATCCGCCGTCTGCATAAGAATTGGGATACCAAAATGCTGGGAACGCATTGGTATATCCCGCTTTGCATCGGGCTTTTGGCCTGCGTATTCGGCGTTTTGTGCCTGTTTAAGCCGGTTATCATGGCATCGATCATCGGCGTCTTTATCGGTCTCGGTATCATCAGTGCCGGCGCCAACATGATTACGCTGGCTACTACGCCGGAAGAGTAATCCTTTCATCCCGAACATGTGTGAGCTGTAAAAGCACCACTCACACGAGTGGTGCTTTTATGATCATAAAATAGTTTAAAAACAAACTATTTTGTCATAAATGTCGATTATGCAAGGCAAAGAAAACCGCCTGATACGGTCTGAAAAGGGGTAAAAGAATGGAACGACAGGTCGAAGCCATGTTAAGGGGCGGACAATTCAAACAAATTCTTGAGAACTATGTGAAGACCCTGCGGGAAAAGTATGACTTGAAACGGACAGAAATTGAAGTCTTAATCTTGTTTTCGGATTACTTCCTTATCGAGCCCGCCCGAAAGGTCGATACTCCTTTTTTTGGCCCGCCCGAAGGGATTTTGTCCCGGCGCTGCCCGCGCCTATCGCCTCGCTGCGCTCGTTGCCG
>CAJOQU010000033.1 GCA_905236975.1 uncultured Clostridia bacterium | reverse complement strand
TGTGTTATAATATAATTTAGTTATCAATTTGGAGATTTTTATGATTGACCGCTTATTGCATGAAGTATACGTTTCTGCCATACCCATCATCCTTATCACCATGCTTGTCCTGCTGACGGCATGGTCGGTTTTCGGCGCGGTTTTTTATAAGAGAATGCGGGCTGTCGGTGCGGCTGTGGCTGTTTTGTCCGCGGCGGTTATTTTGTATGCTACGGTATTTTCACGCAGCGTTGCGATACATGGCTATGATTTGATTCCGTTTTCCTCGTTTCACAGGGCAAGTCAACAGCCGGAAATGTACCGCTCCATGCTGATGAATGTCTTTCTTTTCATGCCGTTGGGATTAGCGTTGCCGTTTGTTTTCAAGGGCAGTACGGTAAAAAGAATCCTGCTGACGATAGCGATTGGCTTCACGTTATCCGTCACGGTCGAAGTTTTACAAGGCATTTTGTCATTGGGAATGGCGGAAACCGATGATGTGATTTGTAATACGTTAGGTGCCGCCGTCGGAAGCTGCGCGTATTTACTCTCTATACTGTGGAGTGAATTTATCAATCGAGCAAAGGAATGAAAGCATCCTGATGGTTGTTCGAAAGAAGTCGGACGAACGATGTTCAGAGCCTGCTTTTGAGGATTATCGGTTCGGCGCTGTTCGGCAGGGAAATGCCTACGATAAATAGCAAGTATATTCGTGCCGAAGGTAAATTACAAAGGAATACCTTATAGGCATGATCCTGATATTTTTATTAAAACAAAAGCCCGGAGTCGGCCTTTTCGCCGATCCCGGGCTTCGTGTTTTTCATGTTTTTACCCAATCGGGTGTATCCAGCCGCGGGTATCCGCGATCTTGCCCCACTGAACACCGGTCAGCGTATCATACAGGTGCTGGGTAACTTCACCGATCTCACCATTGTTAATGGTGAAAACCTCGTCCCGGTAGCGCAGCTCGCCAATAGGTGAGACCACCGCCGCGGTGCCGCAGCCCCAGGCCTCCTCTAACTTGCCGTCGCGCAGAGCCTTTTCCAGCTCTTCCAGGCTCAACAGGCGCTCGTGAACGGTATAGCCTTCTTCTTTTAAGACCTCAATACAGGACTTGCGGGTAATACCCGGCAAAATGGAGCCGGTGAGCTTGGGCGTGACGATCTCGCCGTCAATCTTGAACATCACGTTCATGGCGCCCACTTCTTCAATGTACTTGCGCTCAACGCCATCCAGCCACAAAACCTGCGAATAACCCTTTTCTTCGGCGCGCTGCCCGGCACGGTTGCTGGCGGCATAGTTTCCGCCGCACTTGGCATAGCCGGTACCGCCGCGCACGGCGCGCACGTCTTCATCTTCAATCATGATCTTGACGGGGTTAATGCCCTCTTTATAATAGCTGCCCACAGGCGATGCAATCAGCATGAAAACGGCGTTGTGTACCGCGTGCACGCCCAGAGTCTCATCGTTGCCGAACAGGAAGGGGCGCAGATAAAGCGAAGTACCTTCCGCCGCGGGGACCCAATCCTGCTCAAGCGAAACAAAGGTGTCTAAAATCTGCATACCGTCTTCTTCGTTGATCTGCGGCAGGCAAAGGCGCTCGGCCGAATTGTTCATACGACGGATATTTTCCATCGGGCGGAACAACTGCACTTTGCCGTCGGCACGGCGATAAGCCTTTAAGCCCTCAAAGATTTCCGAGCCGTAATGCAGCACGGTAGATGCCGGGTGCAGTGAAATATTGCCGAAAGGCACAATGCGCGCGTCATGCCAGCCTTGCTCGTGCGAGTATTCCATGACAAACATATGATCGGTAAAAATTTTACCGAAGCCTAAAGTGGCGGCGTCCGGCTTTTGCGCCGGGTGATCGGTTTTGACGATCTTGATTTCCATGCTTATCCCTCCAAAAACTTTGCTCCCATGGTGAGAGCTTTTAAGTTGGTTTCCAACATGTCGGCATGGCGAGCCGAGATAACCTTACCAAGCGCTGCGTTCACGCTGTCTTCATTGAAATTATCAAGGGCTTTTAAAATGCTGCCCATCATAATCATATTGGCAAGGGTGGGCATACCGTTTTCATCGGCCAGTTGTGTGGCCGGAATGGCATAAACCTTCACATCCTCCCGCTTGACCTTGCGCTCAATCAGGGTAGAATCCAAAAAGATCATACCGCCGGGCACAACCGCGCTTTCGTAACGGTCAAGCGACGGCAGGTTCATGGCGATCAGCACATCCGGCTTGGAAACAATGGGCGAACCCACGGGTTCATCCCCAATGATCACGCCGCAGCTGGCGGTGCCGCCGCGCATCTCCGGCCCGTAAGAAGGCAGCCAGCTGACCTGCTTGCCCTCGGTCAAGCCCTTATAAGCGGCGAATTTGCCGGCGAAAAGAATGCCCTGCCCGCCGAAGCCCGCAAACAAAAATTGTGTGGTACTCATGATTCACCCTCCTTTGCGGAACGATCCTTATACACGCCAAGCGGATAATAGGGGATCATTTTTTCATCGATCCATTTTAAGGCGTTTTTCGGCGTCATACCCCAGTTGGTCGGGCAACTGGAAATGACCTCCACCAGTGAAAAGCCTTTCCCGTCGATTTGATTTTGGAATGCCTTTTTAATTGCTTTTTTCGCGTTCTTGATGTTCTTGACATTATTGACGGCTACGCGCTCCAAATATTCGGCGCCGTCTAATTGCGCCAGCATTTCGCACACCTTGATGGGGAACCCGCAGTGATTAACGTCACGCCCGTAGGGGGAGGTTTGGGTCACCTGCCCGGGGAGCGAGGTGGGCGCCATTTGACCGCCGGTCATGCCGTAAATGGCATTGTTGATGAAAATCACCGTGATATTCTCATTCCGGGCGGCGGCGTGTACCGTTTCGGCCATACCGATGGAGGCAAGGTCGCCGTCTCCCTGATAAGTAAAGACGACCGCGTCTTCCGTCGAACGCTTCACGCCGGTTGCCACTGCGGGCGCGCGGCCGTGAGCGGCTTCGATCATATCACAGGTAAAGTAATCATATGCCATGACCGCGCAGCCGACCGGGGCGATCCCGATGGCGCGGCCTTCAATGCCCAGCTCGTCAATGGTTTCGGCCACCAGGCGGTGAACGATACCGTGCGTACAGCCGGGGCAATAGTGAAAGGGCAGGTCAGATAAGGCATGGGGTTTATCAAATACAACCATTATTTCGCACCTCCGTTGTTGGCGGCTTTGATCGCGTCTAACACCTGCTCGGGTGACGGGATCATCCCGCCCACGCGGTTGCAAAGCGTTACCGGCACTTTACCGCCGCTGGCTAATTGTACATCTTCGATCATTTGCCCCATAGAAAGCTCGACCGAGATGATCTGTTTCACCCGGTTCGCGGCTTCGGCAAAGGGCTTTTTGGGGAACGGCCACAAGGTGATCGGGCGAATCATGCCCGCCTTGATGCCTTGACTTCTGGCCTCGTTGATGGCGTTTTTGGAAACGCGGGCGGCAATGCCGAAAGCGGCAATGCAGATTTCGGCGTCCTCCATGCAATACTCCTCATAGAGCGTTTCGTTTTCTTCTACGATCTTGTAGCGTTCAAACCGCTCAAAGTTGCTGCGCTCCAACGCCTCGGGAGACAACAGCAGGGAATTGACAACATTATGTTTACGCTGCATTTTGGTGCCGGTGGTAGCCCAGGGCTTTTCGGGCGCGGGCTTTACCTTGATATCCAACGATACCGGCTCCATCATTTGCCCCATGGTGCCGTCGGCTAAAATCATGGTCGGCATACGGTATTGATCGGCAAGTTCAAAGCCTTTGACGGTCAAGTCGGCCATTTCCTGCACCGAAGAAGGCGCCAGCACGATCATGTGGTAATCGCCGTGTCCGCCGCCGCGGGTAGCCTGAAAATAATCCGACTGCGAAGGCTGAATGCCGCCGAGTCCCGGGCCGCCGCGCTGCACGTTGACAATGAACGCCGGCAAATCACAGCCCGCCAAATAGGAGATTCCCTCGCTTTTTAAAGAGACGCCGGGGCTGGAGGACGAGGTCATGACGCGATGACCGGTCGAGGCCACCCCGTAAACCATGTTGATTGCGGCGATCTCACTTTCCGCCTGTAAGAATGTTCCGCCGATCTTGGGCATCCGTTTGGCCATATAAGCGGCGATCTCGGTCTGCGGGGTGATCGGGTAACCGAAATAATGACGGCAGCCCGCTACGATCGCGGCCTCGGCGATCGCCTCGTTGCCTTTCATTAAAACCTTTTCTGACATTGTGTTCACTTACCTTTCGATTTTGATGATACAATCCGGGCACATGGTGGCGCAGAAGGTGCAGGCGATGCACTCCTCCGGGCGCGCCGCTTCTACAGGGTGATGCCCCTTTTTATTGATCTTGTCTTCCGCAAGTTTTAACACATGCTTGGGACAGACATCCACACAAAGGCCGCAGCCTTTGCATTTGTCGGTTTGGAAGGTCAATTTTGCCATGATTCATTCTCCTCTTTTCAATTGATTTTCGGTTGCAGCTTTAAAGGAAAAAGATGCTCAATACTGCCCTTAAGTCGGTCGTAAAGCGATTGCTCAACCGTGGTGCAGACCACAGGCAGTCCGCAAAGAGCCGAGACCTCATTTGCATATCGGCAAGATGCCAACACCTGTTCGGGCGTGGTCTCTTTCCCTAAATTGGAATTGTTCACAAGCCCGGTAAAGGGAATACCGCCGGCCTGTTCGATCTCCCGCAGAACCTCCACGGTGGACGCCGCGTCCGGCGTTAAAGGGCGGAAACGATTGATAACCATGAGCATGTGATAATCGTTTTCTTCTAAAATGGCGGGAGCCAGCCTTCCCAGCGCCAGCGCACCGCGATCATCACCGCCGACGTCTACGATCGATTTCAGGCTTTTATCGTCCGTCACGGCATACATCTGTTGGGGCATGGCGGGAATGTCCACATTGCTGCCCGCATACTCCGAGCAGATCAGCCGAATGCCCGCCCGTTCCAACTCCTGCCGGCTGTCTTTGGTGCGGAAGTAGGGATTGACGATATCCAGGTCGGCAATGGCCGTGTTGGCATATTGCTTTTTTAAATCAAAGGCCATGTTGACCGCGACATTGGTCTTGCCGCTGCCGTAATGCCCGCACAAAAGGGTGATCCGTTTATACTCCATAAAACCTCACAGCTTATTGCGTTGTATCTTTCCGCTGGTGGTCTTGGGCAAATTGTCACGAAAGACCACGATACGCGGATATTTATAAGGCGCGGTATGTTCTTTTACATAATTTTGAATTTCTTTTTTCAGTTCCTCGGTGGGTTCGGTGCCCTTCACCAGCACAATACTGGCCTTGACCACCTGCCCCCTGACCGGGTCGGGCGCGGCCGAAACGCCGCATTCCAACACATAAGGCAACTCCATAATGACGCTTTCGATCTCGAACGGCCCAATACGGTAACCGGAAGATTTGATGACGTCGTCGATCCGGCCGACATACCAGAAAAAGCCGTCTTCATCCCGCCAGGCGGTATCGCCGGTGTGGTAGTAGCCGTCACGCCAGGTCTCGTTGGTTTTTTCCTCATCCCCAAAGTAGCAAACCGCAAGACCGCAGGGCAGACCCTCTTTGATGTTGATCACGATCTCACCGGTTTCGCCGTCAGGCACCGGGTTGCCGTCGGGATCGATCAACTGGATATCAAAGATGGGCGTGGCTTTGCCCATGGAGCCGATCTTATGCGGTGCGCCGCGGAAATTGGCGATCAACACAGGACCCTCCGTCTGGCCAAAGCCCTCCATGATTTGAAGGCCGGTAGCTTTTTCAAACTGACGGTAAACTTCGGGGTTGAGCGCCTCGCCCGCCGTGGTCATATGCTTGACCGAGGAAAAATCGTATTGCGCGATATCCTGCTTGATCATCATGCGCAGCATGGTGGGCGGCGCACAAAAGGTGGTAATATGGTATTTTTGGAACATGGGCAGAATATCCGCCGCGTCAAACCGGTCAAAATCGTAAACAAAAATGGGCGCTTCGCACATCCACTGGCCGTACAGCTTGCCCCACGACGCCTTAGCCCAACCGGTGTCGGAAATGCTGAAATGCAAGCCGTCGGGATCCACATTATGCCAGTATTTCGCGGTTTGGAACTGCCCCAACGCGTATTTGCAGTTATGCGTCGCGATTTTGGGGTAGCCGCTGGTGCCTGAGGTGAAATACATCAGCATTAAGTCGTCCCCGCAGGGAGTCTCCGCCGTGCGGTTAAAATGGGTGCTGTAAAGCGGATATTCTTCGTCAAAGCTGCGCCAGCC
>CAJOQU010000032.1 GCA_905236975.1 uncultured Clostridia bacterium | reverse complement strand
TCCATTTCCTTCTGGCAGTCCCCGTAGGTGAAGTCCATCTCCTTGCCGCCCACGATGGCCGGCAGATTCTTCAGATCCCCGGGAACGGTCCAGTCCAGGGTGATGTTGGAGAAGGGCGCCTGCGTGCCCCAGCGGCTGGGCGTGTTCACACCGTATACAAATGACTGAATACACTGCTTGACCTGCTTTTGGGTCAGGTTGTCCACCTTAACAAAGGGCGCCAAATAGGTATCAAACGAGGAAAACGCCTGTGCGCCCGCCCATTCGTTCTGCATGATGCCAAGGAAGTTCACCATTTGATTGCAAAGGGTAGAAAGATGGTTGGCCGGGGACGAGGTGATCTTGCCGGGAACCCCGCCTAAGCCTTCCTGAATGAGCTGTTTTAAGCTCCAGCCCGCGCAATAGCCGGTCAGCATGGCAAGGTCGTGCAGATGAATGGCGGCTGAACGGTGCGCCTCGGCGACCTGCTCATCATAAATTTCGCTGAGCCAGTAATTGGCTGTAATGGCGCCTGAATTAGAAAGAATCAGCCCCCCGACCGAATAGGTCACGGTGGAGTTTTCCTTCACGCGCCAGTCATTGATTTTCAGGTAATTGTCTACCAAATCTTTGTAGTTGAGCAAAGCGGAATTGACGTTGCGCACCTTCTCGCGCTGTTTGCGGTACAAGATGTAGGCCTTGGCCACATCGGCATAGCCCGATTCGGAAAGCACCTTTTCCACACTGTCCTGAATATCTTCGACCGAAATCCTGTCGTTTTTGATTTTGGTTTCAAAATCGGATGTAACGTGCAATGCCAACAGCTCAATCACGCTGGGATGATACTGCTTTTCCTGCGCCTCAAAGGCTTTGGTGATGGCGGCGCTGATTTTGCCGATATTGAAATCGACCACGCTGCCGTCGCGTTTAATGACTTGATACATAATAATCTCCATTCTGCCGCTAAAGCGTCAGCGCAAATAGATCATCATAATAGGAATGATCCATATTACCTTGACCGCCGACGTCCAAAAACGGCCTTTCAGTGAGTATCATTATATCACGCAAAAAAGGGGTTGTCAACATAGATTTGGTATTTTTTAAAAATTTTTCTTCTATATATTGTGGTTAGCCTAACACGGATTAAACGCCGTCCATACCGCGAATCTGCACATCCCGCACAAAGTCGCGCATAATGTCGGCGTAGGCCAGCATAGCCGCCTTAGAGGGGGCGGAAAAGCCTTCATACGGCACCGAATCACGGTCGGTAAAGCATTGCAGAAAATAGCGTTTGGCGCCCCGAATCAACGCACCGATTTCATAAAAATCGGCCGCCTCATGCAGGGGTTCCACCACCGTGGTGCGAAATTCGTAATCTGTTTCGCCGCCGATCAGCAAGGCAATGCTTTGGCGGATCGCGTCCAGCGAAAACGCGGGGTTGTCCTGCAAACCCACCGTTTGGGCATATTTAGCCGGACTGTTTTTAATATCCATCGCCACATAGTCAACCAAACCTTGCTTCAAAAGCTCAGCCAGCAAATCGGGGTGACAGCCGTTGGTATCCAGCTTAACGGCAAAACCGAGATCGCGAATTTTTCGCATCAGTTCAGGCAGATCGCGCCGCAGGCAGGGCTCGCCGCCGGTAAAGGCAACGCCGTCTAACAAACCGCGGCGTTTTTCCAAAAAGGCCAGCAGTTCCGTATCGTCCATCAAAGCCGGGGCGGAGCCGTCGATCAAT
Organism: uncultured Clostridia bacterium; assembly: GCA_905236975.1. Classification (GTDB taxonomy): domain Bacteria; phylum Bacillota; class Clostridia; order Oscillospirales; family Acutalibacteraceae; genus UBA737. Next base: position 1,249 of record CAJOQU010000032.1, on the reverse strand, counting down.
TCAAAATTGTGGCAAAAAGGGCAACGCAGATCGCAGCCGCCCAAAAATACCGTGCAGGCCACCCTGCCGGGAAAGTCCAACAGGGTCATTTTTTGCAAACCGTGTATGGTCATGGTTTTTCCCCTTACCTATATTATATACCCGCTAAAATGTGCAGGTTGCGGATATCAGCGTCTTCAATATGATCGTTGACCGAATAGGCGTGCTTTTCCATGTCGCCGCAGATGGCGTCGGTCAAACCCTGATTTTGCAGTTCGTCAATGACATCGGCGCAAATGCTCTCCATCGCGTCATACTTGGCTTCGGCGGGAGCGGGCGAAAATGCGTCGGCCGCCTCGCTCTCGTTGCCGGTGGTCAGCAGGTACTCAAGCAATTCGGCGCAAAGCGACAGTCGGGGCAATGCCCGCAGTGCACGGAAGCTCCATTTATAATACGGCTGATAAACGCCGTTCAACAAAAAGAGAACCGCCATGGTGCTTTTCACAAACTCGACCGCCGCCAACTGTGCCGCGCCGGTTTCGCCGTGTGCGATACAGCGCAGGTAGTTATACTGTCCCGATTGCGCCATCAACAGCAAATTCCCCGCCAGTTTTTTGCGGCGAATATCCTCCGGATAAGCGGCAAGGCGCTTGCGAATGGCCGTTACGTCGCCAAGCCCGTCGAAAAAGAGTTCGCCGTTGACCGCCTCGGCCAGGGCGGACGAAGGGGTGGAAAACCACTGGGCGACCGAAAGCACGCCGTCCGGCGTACCGACCTTTTCACTAAAAAATTCCCCGGTGCGCAAAACGCCGCGGCGGGCGCCGCCCACCGGCTGCATCAGCCCGCGTTTCAGCCCCATAAATTCCTTTGGCAGCTTGGCATACGCACGCTCTAACAAAAAGGCGGAGCGGCGGTCAACCACATCTTCCCCGGGCAGAAAAATACAAAATCCCGGTTCAAAATCGTGATCGCGGGAAACCTCGTCGTCAAACCCAAAACATTCCGAGCCGCTGCCGACAAGCCCCACGGCAAGTAAGGGGATCAAATCGGAAAACTGCTCTTCCAGCATGGGCGCGCCATAGGTCTTATAATACGCTTTGGAAAGTTCCAATCCGTTCATTCTTCGTTCCTCTGTTTATAAATAGTCTCCGACAACTGCTTTAACCGCTCAGCGTCGGAAAAATACCCGTAATAGGCAAAAGTGGGGTAACACTTTTCACAGACAAAAGCATAGTACCCGCCATGCGGAATACCCTCGGTGTCAAGCAGG
>CAJOQU010000031.1 GCA_905236975.1 uncultured Clostridia bacterium | reverse complement strand
GGCGCGCTCGCCGCCGACTGTGGTGTAAAGCGGCTCCATGGCTTTTTCAATATTTTCAATGCCGCAGCCGGTGTCGCGCACCTTAATGCGAATAACGCGATTTTCAAGCAATTCCGCCGATATGTATATTTTCCCTATTTTTTCTTTATACGCATGCACGATGCAGTTGGTCACTGCCTCGGAAACGGCGGTTTTGATATCGCCGATTTCCTCTAAAGTGGGGTCGAGTTGCGCCGCAAAAGCGGCGACGCTGGCTCGGGCAAAGCCCTCATTAACGGATTTTGCCGTAACAGTCATGTTGAATTTATTTTGAATCTGCATAAGTTTTACCTGCTTTCTAATGTTGCAAGGCGTTCGATACCCGCCAATTGCATTACCTTATATATTTGGGGAGAGGCGCCGGTGATATGAAGCTCCGCCCCCGTTTTCGCCAGATTTTTATACCGTCCCATCACAAGTCCGATGCCCGAACTGTCCATAAAGCTGATATTTTGAAAATTCAGCACCAGCCGCGAGGGCATATTGCGTTCCACAGCGTGATCGATCGCCTCACGCATTTCTCTTGCGGTATGGTGATCCAGTTCACCGTATAAATAGGCCGTTACCGTATCACCGCACGCTCTGATTTCCACTGCCAAGTAACTCACCTCCCAATAAAAAAACAAGCCTCTATGTTCTATCATAAAGGCTTGTCCTTAAAAAAATTGTCGTATTGTGCAAAGAATTAAAATTTTTTATAAAATTCATATAATCGGTCTCGAATACTTGAGGCCAGATACAGCGACCCGAAAACAAAAACCGGATCGCCGTTTGCCATTTTGACGGCACTTTCAATGGCAGACGTTAGATCATCAGCCGCCGCACAGGGGCAATACGGTGACGCGGCCGCCTGCAAATCACGGGCGGTAAGCGACCGTTCCTTCATGGATTCCACCGTGACCGCCACCGCCGAGCGGCAATGAGGCAAGGTGGTTTTCAAGACCGCGGGGTAATCTTTATCTCTCATCATACCGATCAGGGCGGTAATCCGCCCATGGTACGGCTGCATAACAGCGGCAAGCGCCTCAGCACCGTCGGGATTATGGGCGCCGTCCAGCACACAGAGAGGAGCCTTGCAAACAATTTCGGCCCGTGCGGGAAAGACGGTATTTGCCAGCGCTTTTTTTACGGTCTCATAGGGAATATCAAAATCGCTGTTTTGCACAGTCTCAATGACTGTCAAGGCGTTTTCGATTTGATGCTTTCCGCAAAGCGAAAGGCGATATTCCCGCCCACGGTAAAGAAATTCGTTTTCGGTCAAGGTGCAGGACTTGATCTTGAGCGCGCTGAGATCAGGTTCGATTACATCGGGCGCCGCTTTTCGAATGACCGCCAGCGCCTCGGGACGTTGACCGCAAGCCGTTATGACCCGGCAGCCGGGCTTGATGATGCCGCATTTTTCCGCTGTGATTTGCGTGATCGTATTTCCTAAAAGATCGGCGTGATCAAAGCCGATTTTGGTAATGACCGCGGCCTCGGGGCGAGCCAGAACATTGGTGGCGTCAAGTCGGCCGCCGAGTCCTGTCTCGGCCACAACCACATCGCACCGTTTTTCGCGAAAATACAAAAAGGCCAGCGCGGTAATGAGTTCAAATTCGGTAACCCAAATGCCGGTGCTTTGCACCTGCTCAAAAAAAGCGACCAAATCTTCCTTGGAAATAAACTCCCCATTGATTTGGATGCGCTCGCGGAAATCCACCACAAACGGCGAAATAGTCAATCCTGTTCGATAGCCCGCTTCTTCAAAAACCTTTGCCAACATGGTTGAAGTGGAGCCTTTCCCGTTGGTACCGGCGATATGAAAGACCCGCAGATCATTTTGCGGATCGCCGAGGGCATGCAGCAAGGATACCACACGGTCAAGAACCATGGGTTTTCCAAAATTACCAAGGGTATGGATGCTTTGCAGAACGTCTTCGTAAGTCATTTGATTTTCCTTATCATTCCAAAATATCGTTTGAATTTTTATAATCTTTTCGCATACAATACTATCGGACAACAAACCGAAGCAACGAAAAAAACAGTGCCTTTTTGATAACTGCGGGACTGATGAAACAAAGAAGGTTTATTGTCCAACTGATCCGGACAATAAACATGGCGTTTATGGTCCTGCGATCAACAAAAAGGCCGCCACCGAAAACAGGAGGCGGCTTTTTTTAGAAAAAGCGCGGAATATACCAAAAAAGCGCAATCAAACCGACCTGTACAACCATCATGATCGGCAAGCCCACCATAAAACGTTTTTTGCGCGTTTTATGATGCAGCATGCGCATGGAAACATACATGGTGGGGGAACCGCCGATGGCAGCGACAATGAACAACGTCTTTTCACTTACGCGGGTCATTCGCGACCGTGCATGCTGTTTATCCACCGCGCAAAGAGTGGCGGCTAAAAGATTCACGAGAGCTAAATACAAAAAGAAATGCTCGGTTGCTGAAAGTTTCAAAAAATCACCCAAATTTCGTAATGTTTTTCGGTTACCGTATCTTCAATACGGTAAGAAAAACGCATTTCATGATCTGAATCATGTCTATTTATGGTGATTATATCATATTCAAACAGATTTTTCAATCTGTTTTTTCAGTTTTCCGATAATTCGCTTTTCCAGCCGGGAAATATAGGACTGTGAAATCCCCAGCGTATCGGCGACCTCTTTTTGGGTATATTCTTCATATCCGTTCATACCGAAGCGCATTTCCATGATCTGTTTTTCGCGTGGGGGTAATTGGCAAACAAAACTCATCAGCAGAAATTTCTCATCCTCTTGCTCGATTCCCCGTGCCACTTCATCGCCGTCGCTGCCCAGAACATCCGACAGCAGCAGCTCGTTGCCGTCCCAATCGATATTGAGCGGCTCATCAATGGAAATTTCGTTTTTCTGTGAGGCATTTTTGCGCAGATACATCAAAATTTCGTTTTCAATACAGCGCGACGCGTAGGTTGCCAGCTTGATGTTGCGCTCGGGACAAAAGGTGTTGACCGCTTTAATGAGCCCGATGGTACCAATCGAGATCAAATCCTCAATATTAACCTGTGAGGAATCAAATTTCCGTGCGATGTACACCACCAACCGCAAATTATGAACGACCAACCGATCACAGCTTTCCCGGGTTCCCTGCATTAACAGTTCCTGTTCCTCCTCTTGCGACAAAGGCGGCGGCAGTGTTTCGGCGCCGTTTATGTAAAAAGTCGGCTTAATAACGCCGAAACGCAGCAAAATGAGGACTACTCGCTGCTTGATTTTCATTTTCATGTTGCTTCCTCCTTTACAAAAAAACCCGGGGATTGACAATGGCTTCGTATTCATCCTTCAAAGGGGTCTTGGAAAGTGCCAAAATAGGTTTTTCCAGCGTGACGGTTTTTTTGCCGTCGCTCACCACCGCACGGTCACAACGGTAGCCTTCTAACGCGCCGCCGCCGGCCACGGTGCCGCAGGGTATCAAGCGATACCGCGTTTGCATTGCCTCATCGGTTGCCGCCCGGTCTCCGAAGAGCGAACGAATACAAGAGTGATCGGCAATAATAACCTCTCCCCCGCTGAAAACATCCTCCAGCGAATTGCCGGTATCAATCAAACCGGAAAGCGTCACGCTGTTTTCCTCGGCCGAGACCGTAACCGTGCAGGATTCGGCTAAAGGATATGTACGGCGAAAGATGGTCGAAACCACCATAAAAGCCACATAAGCCCCAACCGAGCAAGCTAATAAAACGCCGGGTGAAATGTCAAAATACACCACGCCGTTTCTGACTGCCATACCGTTTGGCCGCACCATTTGCCAAAGCGCTGTCATCAGCCCGGC
>CAJOQU010000030.1 GCA_905236975.1 uncultured Clostridia bacterium | reverse complement strand
CCCGCCACCGTGCGAAAACGCATCATCCGAGATTTGGACAAGCTGTTTTACCCCGACCGCTTTGTCGTGCCGTTTATTGAGATCGTGCATGACCGCGCCGTACAGGAAATCTTTCGCGGCTGTATACGCGGCTGCCGCTTTTGCCAAGCCGGTTTTTTATACCGCCCCGTGCGCGAAAAAAGCGCCGAGACCGTTAACGCACAGGCCAAAGCACTGTGCGACAACACCGGGTATGACGAAATTTCCCTTTCTTCACTCAGCACCAGTGACTATACCCAATTAGAACCGCTCCTTGATCAAATGCTCACTTGGAGCGAGCCAAACGGCGTCAGTCTTTCCCTGCCGTCTCTGCGGGTGGACAACTTCTCCAAAGAATTGCTTGAAAGAATCAACCATGTCCGTAAAAGCGGGTTGACCTTCGCGCCCGAGGCCGGCACCCAACGCCTGCGGGACGTTATCAATAAAAATGTGACGGAGGAGGAGATCTTCCGCACCTGCCGCACCGCGTTCGAGGGCGGCTACACAGCGGTCAAGCTTTATTTTATGCTGGGACTCCCCACAGAAACCGATGAGGATTTAGCCGGTATTGCCGATTTGGGGCAAAAAATCGTTGATCTGTATTACCATACCGAAAATCGCCCCAAAGGCCGCTCGGTCTCGGTCTCGATCAGCGTTTCCACCTTTGTGCCGAAGCCCTTTACCCCCTTCCAGTTTGAACCGCAGATCAGCAAAGAGGAAATGGAGCGGCGGCAAAAGGTGTTGAAATATGCCAATACCTCCCGCAAGGTCAATATCAGTTGGCACGATTCCTCCACCAGCTTTTTGGAGGGCGCGTTCGCCCGCGGCGACCGGCGGCTCGGCCGGGTGCTGGAATCCGCTTTTCGAAAAGGTTGTCATTTTGACAGCTGGAATGAATGCTTTGATCTTGAAAAATGGCTTTCCGCCTTTGCGGAATGCGGGCTTGAGCCGACCTTTTACACCGAACGCACCCGTGATTTTGACGAGATCATGCCGTGGGATCACTTGGATTACGGCATAACCAAGCAATTTTTGATCCGTGAAAACAAACTGGCACACCGGGCTGTTACCACGCCCAACTGCCGTGAACAATGCGCGGGGTGCGGCGCCTCCTGCTTTGGAAAAGGAGTTTGTTTTGAAAAACGTTAGAATCTTTTACACCAAAACCGGGCGCATGAAATTCGTTTCCCACCTGGATATGAACCGCTTGATTCCCCGCATTATCCGGCGATCGGGTCTGCCGGTTTGGTACACCGAGGGCTTTAACCGGCATATCTACATCAATTACGCCGTACCGCTGTCATTGGGGTTTGAGGGGTTTTACGAGGTCATGGATATCCGCCTGACCGACGACGCCTTTCCGCCGGACGAGCTGATCCGCCGCCTTTCGGCCGCCTCTGTTCCCGGGCTCACATTTTTGCGCGCGGCCGCGCCGGTGCACGAGACTAAGGACATTGCCTTTGCCGAATACCGCCTTTTGTTTGAAGAGATTGACCCGACTTTTTTCGATGATCTACGGCAGTTTTTAATGCGGGAAAGCATTCTCGTAACCAAAAAGGGCAAAAAAGGCAAACTGCGGGAGTTGGATTTGGCGCCGCTGATCCGAAAATCCGAAGTGCGCGACGGTTTGGTTACTCTTACGCTGTCCGCCGGGAATGAAAACAATGTCAATCCTACCCTTGTCATGAATGCGTTTTTTGAGCAGTCCGGCAGGTCACCCGTATTCTACCGGGTGGAACGACACCTGCTTTTAGACGGCGACGGCAACCCTTTTATTTAATACGATTATCATACGGTTTTGTGTATACTATAATGAGGTGACGACCATGTGTGGTTTTACAGGATTTACCAACACCATCGGGGACGATGGCACCATCTTAGCGCTGATGATGGATCGCATCATCCATCGCGGTCCTGACGCGGCGGGACAATTTGTCGATCATGACATTGCGCTGGGATTTCGCCGGTTAAGCATCATCGATCTGAAAGAGGGCGATCAGCCCATGTTCAATGAAGATAAATCGCTGGTGCTGGTCTTCAATGGCGAAATCTATAATTTTCAGGAACTGCGGGAAGAATTGATCGAAAAAGGCCATACTTTTGCCAACCGGTCAGACAGCGAGGTGCTTCTGCACGGGTATGAGGAATGGGGCGCCGACATGGTTCCCCGCCTTCGCGGCATGTTTGCCTTTGTCATTTTTGACCGCAGGGATCATTCGCTTTTCGGAGCGCGTGATATGTTTGGCATCAAGCCGTTCTACTACACCTTCATGGGCGACAGCTTTTTGTTTGGCTCTGAGATTAAGTCCTTTTTGGATCACCCCAATTTCAAAAAAGAGCTGAACGAAGAAGCGTTGGCGCATTACCTTTCCTTCCAGTATTCCCCCACCGAAGAAACCTTTTTTAAAAATGTCTTTAAACTGCCGCCCGCCCATTTTTTCACCTTCCGTGACGGCAAGCTTGAAAAAACGCGCTATTTCCGCCCCGATTTTTCCGAACAGACCGGGGTGCTCGACTATTTTGCCGACCTGACCGATAAAGCGGTGCGGGAATCGGTCAAGGCGCATAAAATCGCCGATGTAGAGGTCGGCTCGTTCCTGTCCAGCGGTATTGATTCCAGCTATATTGCCGAGGCCGCGCAGGTGGACAAGACCTTCACCGTCGGCTTTGAAAGCCCCGACGGCGACCGCTATAACGAAATTCATTTTGCCAAAGAATTTGCCGATACCATCGGGGTCGAAAATATTTCCAAGATCATCACCCCCGAGGAATACTGGGGTGAATTTCCGAATATTCAGTACCACATGGATGAACCGCTGGCAGACCCGGCCGCCATTGCACTGTATTTTGTAAGCCGACTTGCCAGCGAGCATGTCAAAGTGGTCATGTCGGGCGAGGGTGCGGACGAGCTGTTCGGCGGCTACCGCATTTACCAAGAACCCATCACCGTTACGGCGTACGATAAGCTGCCCTTTGCCATTCGCCGGTTCATCGGCAAAATCTGCTCGTATTTGCCGCAAAAACACGGCATCAATTATTTGGTGCGTCGTGGCAAAACCATTGAAGAGCGTTTTATCGGCAACGCCTCTATTTTCAGCGTGAAAGAACGCAACGCCCTGTTAAAAAGTGAAACCGCCAAACACGCGGCCACCCCGCAGACGCTGTGCGCAAAGTATTACCGCGAAGTGGCGGATAAAGATGATATCACCAAAATGCAGTATCTGGATATTCATATGTGGCTGATGGGCGATATCCTATTAAAAGCCGATAAAACCAGCATGGCCAATTCTTTGGAATTGCGCGTGCCGTTTTTGGATAAAAAGGTGATGGAACTGGCCGAGACCATTCCGCTTTCCTGCCGGGTCAACACCAAAACGACCAAATTAGCGCTGCGCAAGGCGGCTGAACGTACGCTGCCCCGCCGCACCGCCGAAAAAGATAAATTGGGTTTCCCTGTTCCCATTCGGGTGTGGCTGAAGGAAGAACAATATTACAACAAAGTCAAAGAAATGTTTACAAGCGGTCGTGCCGAACAATTTTTTGTGACCGAAAAACTTGTCGCCCTGCTGGATGCGCATAAGGCCGGCAAGGCCGATAACAGCCGCAAAATTTGGACGGTCTATACCTTCCTGATTTGGCATCAGCAATACTTTGCATAAAAAAGGCCGGGAACATCCTCCCGGCCTCAGTCTGTCGATAAACTTGTATTTGGGTTTTTCTGCCGACATGTGCGGCGGAATCAGACTTTCCGTGATAATAAAAAAAACACTTTCGGCCAACTGCGGTCGAAAGTGCTTTTCACGATTGGTTTTGTTATTCCGCGGTATCCCGCAGCTCATACAGCTTTTCAATGCAGCTTTTGCATACCGTGTATCCTTCATAAGCCACACTGTCTAATAAAGAGTCGCAAAAGATACAGGTCGGGCGGTACTTTTTCAAAATAACCTGATCGTTTTCCATAAAGATTTCAAAGCTGTCAACATCATTTTCGACCTTTAACTGCTTGCGAATCTCTTTGGGAATCACCACACGTCCCATTTTGTCGACCGATCTTACAATACCGGTAGCCCTCATATTCCATTCCTCCTTGTTTCACTTCATAATGCGTTCCATTCAATAGGCTGACTGCCGCATGTTTTTAAAATTTCATTGGTTTTGGAAAAATGCTTACACCCGAAAAATCCCCGGTGAGCCGAAAGCGGACTCGGATGCGGACAGCTTAATTTAAAGTGGATAGGGTTTTGAATAACCCCGGCTTTGCGCTCGGCATGTGCGCCCCACAGCAAAAAAACAACGGGGGTTTTCTTGCGATCAAGCTCAGCGATCACGCGGTCGGTAAACTGCTCCCAGCCCTTATCCTTATGGCTGTTCGGCTGCCCCTCGCGCACCGTCAACACTGTGTTCAACAGCAATACACCCTGTCGCGCCCAACCGGTCAGTTCCCCATGATCCGGCATAACCACCCCGACGTCACTTTCAATCTCATGATAAATATTGACCAGCGACGGCGGCTTATCCACCCCTTTTTTTACCGAAAAACAAAGGCCGTGCGCCTGCCCGGGGCCATGGTACGGATCCTGCCCGATCACGACCACCTTAGTATCGGCAAACGAGGTATAACGCAGTGCGTTGAAAATATCATACATGTCAGGGTAGATACGGCGCGTGGAATATTCCTGCTTTAAAAATTCGTGCAAAGCGCGGTAATACGGCTTTTCCCATTCATCGGCAAGAAGATCGTCCCAGTCGTTGCCAAGCTTAACCATTGCACCACCCTCTTACTTTACCAACAGCGCCCACAGAATCGCCGCCACCTGCAAGGGAATGCCGATCCCTAAAATAATCCAAATGTTGTGCTGAACAAATTGAATGCAAAAACACATCAAGAGTGACCACATCAGCAGCGAAATCAGCAAGAAAAAGAATTTTCTGCCGTGCCAGATGACGTCGAATATCACCGCCACCACCAAAGACGCCGGAACCGCCCAGCAATACAGAATCCATAAATGCCGGTGATCAAAAATATTGACCGAGCTGTAAACAATGGTCACGATCAACCAAACCGCCAAAATCGAAAGCAGCGTAATAATGCGGTGACGCTTTTTCAGGCGCGGCTGAAAATTTTCAAGCGGTTTGGCGGTTTCCTCCCCAACAAGGTAATCCAAACTGACGCCGTAAAGTCCGCTTAGTTTATGCAGAACTTCAATACCGGGCATGGATTCGCCCTGTTCCCATTTAGAAACCGCCTTGTCGGAATAATTCAGCTTTTCGGCAAGCTCCAACTGGGTGAGTTTATTCCGTTTGCGCAACTCTGTTAAATTTTTTGCGATCACAAAATTCAAATTATCCATACTTCTATTATAAACATATTGTCAAGTATTGTCAAGCAATAGTCCTTTTCTTTTTAAAATGGAGGGAAACATGTTTACCATTCCGCCCGCAATCGAACAAATTTTAGAAACGTTTTGTCAAAACGGACATGAAGCCTACCTGGTTGGCGGTTGTGTGCGCGACCTGCTCTGCCGCAAGCAGCCTCATGATTATGATATCACCACTTCTGCCGATCCCCAAACGGTGCTTGCCCTTTTTCCGAAAACGATCCAAACCGGCGTCAAACACGGTACCGTGACGGTGTTAAGCGGCGGCTATGCGGTTGAAGTCACCACCTACCGCACCGACGGGGAATACCGTGATTCCCGCCGCCCTGAAACGGTTACCTTTGTCAAAAGTCTGCGCGAAGACCTTGCGCGCCGTGATTTCACCGTCAACGCCATCGCCTACCACCCTAAAACGGGGCTGCAAGATCCCTTTAACGGAAGAAAAGATATTCAAAACCGACTGCTGCGTGCCGTGGGCGATCCCCGGCGGCGTTTCACCGAAGACGCGCTGCGTATTCTGCGGCTTTTCCGTTTTTCGTCACAGCTTGGGTTTGTCATAGAACCGGATACCCTGCAAGCGGCGCTGGCCTGTGCCGATGCACTGCCGCACATTAGTGCCGAACGCATCAAAAGCGAACTTTGCCGCACATTGAACGGCGCAAACCCCGCCGCGCTCGCTCCGCTGACAGCTGCGGGCAAGCTGACCTTCTTAGGCATAAACTCCCCCAACTACCCTGCCATTACCTCTTTGCAGGGCGACACCGCGCTTTTTGCCTTTCTTTGGTCGGGCGGCGCCGATATGGCAACCGCTTTGGAATCCTTAAAAGCCTCTAACCGCGAAAAAACCTTTTGCAGACAGATGATCGCGCTTTTCACCCTGCCCTTCCCTGCCGATAAACCGGCAATCAAAAACCGGTTGGCGGCCACCTCGCCCTCTGTTTTCAAAGAATATCTGCTTTGCTCAAACGCTTTATTCCAAACCGATATCCGCTCCGCCTCCGCTATGTTCCAGGAGATTCTTGACCGGCAGGAGCCTTACCTGATCTCTCATCTGGCTGTTGACGGACAGGATTTAAAATCCCTTGGCATCAGTGGTAAAAAAATCGGAAAAACACTTGAAGCATTGCGGCAAACGGTTGTGCTTGATCCCGCGCAAAATCAACGCGAGACCTTGCTTGCCCACGCCCGTTCGGGATTGTAACGAAATCATTCTCAGCGCCATAAACTGTATTGTACGGCATGGCGCTGTTTCGTTTATCCCCACAAAAAGCTTATCAAGTCCGCTTGATAAGCCGATCAGCGCCATGAGCTGTATGAAACAGCATGGCGCTGATTTTTTTATTCAGGCAGTGATCGCATGAAAACCATTTTGATCATCGGCGGCGACGACCGCCTTCTCGTTACGGAAAAACAACTCATCCGACAAGGCTTTCGCGTGGGAACGCTGGGGCTGAAAGCCGAAGAACACGGTTCCTTTGCTGAAAGCGACGTTTATCTGCTGCCCGTTCCCAGCACGCGGGACGGCAAACATGTCTTCGCCCCACTGACAGGCGCTGTCATTCCGCTTGCCGCCGTTACGCAGGCGGCGGGAGACCGCTTGGTACTTGGCTGTAATTGCAATCTCAACGTCGCCAACTATATCGACTACGGCTCGCTGGACGGTTATTCCCTTTTGAACGCTGTTCCTACGGCCGAAGGAGCCATTAAACTCGCCATCGAAAACACCGATTTCACCCTTTGGAAAAGCCGCGTGTTGGTCATCGGTTATGGCCGGGTCGGCAAAATCCTGGCTGACCGATTACGGGCGCTTGGCTGTTCCGTCACGGTCAGTGCGCGAAAATCCGGCGATCTGTGCCTGGCCGACGCCCTTCATTACGACTATGTGCGTACCGAGGATCTGAACCGCACACCGCTTGATTATGATATTGTTTTTAACACGGTCGATCACCTTGTTTTGGACGAACAGACCCTGCGGGAAAGCCGTATATCGCTTATGATCGAGCTGGCAAGCAAAAACGGCTTTGACATGGAAACAGCGAAAGCCTGCGGCATCAAAGCCATCAAAGCGCCGGGATTGCCCGGCAAAGTCGCGCCTGTAACCGCCGGAAAGATTCTGTCTCAAACCGTAACCGAAATTTTGTCCCGGCACTACCCTGCAAACCATTGATGTAAAGAGGAGAACAAAATGAAAGATATTACGCTTGGATTCGCGTTTTGCGGCTCGTTCTGCACTATACAGCAATCGCTGGCCGTTCTGCGCATACTTGCAGAACAACCCATCCGGATTCAACCCATCATGTCGCAGATCGTTTACGAAACCGACACCCGTTTCGGCAAAGCCGAAGACCTGATCCGCGAGGTCGAATCCCTCTGCGGCAACCCCATTATCCATGATATTCCGTCGGCCGAACCGATTGGCCCTAAAAACCTGCTGGACGCGATCGTCGTTTCCCCTTGTACGGGCAACACCATGGCAAAAATCGCCCTTGGCGTAACCGATACGCCGGTCACCATGGCGGTTAAAGCCCATCTGCGCAACAACAAGCCCGTGGTGCTGGCCATCGCCACCAACGACGCATTAGGCGCCTCTGCCAAAAACCTCGGTCTTCTTCATAATACCGGCAACATATATTTTGTCCCTTACCGGCAAGATGACCCCTACGGCAAAAACAACTCGTTGGTGTGCGATTTTTCCAAAATTCCCGAAACCGTTGAAAAAGCGCTGACAGGTGAACAAATACAACCGGTCATCTTTTAGATTGGACCGCGGCCGGCGCGCACCCTGTCATTACACCTGTGCGTGCCGGTTTTATTGGAGGAAAACCCATGGGACTTACCAATTCTTCGGTTGGGCATGGCGCGGCAAGCGAGCTTGTCATTCAAAAGCGCTCCCCCCAAGAGCGGGTCGTGGCGTTAGCGGGTAATCCAAACGTTGGAAAAAGCACCCTTTTTAACGCCTTGACCGGCATGAATCAACATACCGGCAATTGGCCGGGCAAAACCGTCGCCAACGCACAAGGATTTTGCCAAAGCAAACAAAACCGCTATGTGTTGGTGGACATTCCGGGTACTTATTCCCTTTCGGCACACTCAGCCGAAGAAGAAGTCGCCCGCAATTTTCTGTGTTTCGGTAAACCGGACGCCATCATTGTCGTGTGCGATGCCACTTGCCTTGAACGCAATATGAATTTGGTTCTGCAAACGTTGGAAATCTGCCCGCGCGTGATCGTGTGCGCCAATTTAATGGATGAAGCTCAGCGAAAGCATATCCGCGTTGACCTGCGGACGCTGTCATCCCGCCTTGGCGTACCGGTGCTTGGCACGGTTGCCCGCAAGAAAAAAAGTCTGCAAAATCTGCTGGATACGCTTGATCACATGATCGATGGCGAGACCCCGTCGCCTTATCGTGTGCGCTACGCAGACGAGATTGAAAAAGCCGTCGCCATGATCGAGCCCGAGGTGCGACGCCTGGTGGGCGATCGCATCAACAGCCGGTGGCTGGCTCTGCGGCTTTTAGATCTTGACCCTTCGCTGAAGGTCGAAATCGACGCGGCTCTCGGACAAAACTTTTTAACCTCACCCGCGCTGTTTGCGGCCATGAGTGCCGCCCGCACATTGTTGGCCGAAAACGGCCTTGTCGCCGATAGCCTGAAAGACAGCATGGTTTCTTCCATTACCCATGCGGCCGAGAGCATCTGCAACGGTGCCGTGATTTTTGACGCACCGCCATACAGCGGCTTTGACCGCCGCCTCGACCGCCTGCTGACCGGCAAATGGACGGCTTTTCCGCTCATGGCGGTGCTGTTGCTCTTTCTTTTTTGGCTGACCATCAGCGGCGCGAATGCGCCGTCCGACCTGCTTGCCAATCTGCTGTTTTCCTTTCAGCCCAAGTTAGCAGGCTGGCTGCAAGCCGCGGGTACGCCGCTTTGGCTTGTCAGCGCCTTGGTTGACGGCGTTTATCAGGTGCTGGCCTCGGTCATATCGGTCATGCTGCCGCCCATGGCCATCTTTTTTCCGCTCTTCACCCTGCTTGAGGACGCAGGCTACCTGCCCCGTATCGCCTATAACCTCGACCGTCCCTTCAAAGCCTGCCACGCCTGCGGAAAACAGGCCTTGACCATGTGTATGGGTATTTTTATGCTATAATTGATTTGCCTATATATTTGTATTTAATTACAATTTTTTGCTCTTTTGTTTTAATGCCATTGACAGTTTGATACGAACCTTGGTGAATATAAATTACATCAATTAATCTCTTTACTGTTTCTTGGTCTAACTCTGTCAAGTGAGAGAAGTTGTCAAGTAGTTTAAAGAATCGGTTGTATTTATCGTATTCCGATTCATTTGATTTTTGTTGCAATACTGAAAGTTCGGCATCAATCTGCGTTTCTTCTTGTGTTAGCGAGCTTATCATCATGTTAAAATGGTCTTTATTAATTTTTCCTAAATAATTATCTTCATATAATTTTTGAATTACCGTTTGTATTTCTGATTTTCGCTTTTCTAATGCACCCAATCTCTTTTTTGTAACCGATGAATCATTATGGGGTCGCTCTAATCTCTCTAATATCTTCTTACGTGATTCAGTGGTAATTTGTATATGTTTATTGATATTAGATAAGACCAATTGGTATAGTACATCGTAGTCTATAAAATGATTCGTACATTCTTTGCTCCCATATAACTTATATCTGCCACAAACCAAGTTGTATTTACTGTCTTTCTTACGTGTTCCCGTGGTGGACATATGACTACCACAATCCGCACAAACAGCAATGCCTGAAAAAATGTTTTTAAAATCACTTTTTGGTGGATTCCTTCGTGATACTATGGTTTTTTGCACAATTTCATAGGTTCGCTTGTCTATAATAGGTTGATGTGTATTTTCAACGATAATCCAATCCTGTTTTTGATTTGCTACTGTGACTTTGCTTTTAAAAGATATTTTTGTTGTTTTATGTTGAGCCGTATGCCCTATATAAGTGATATTTTTGAGCATTTTTTGGATATTCGAGCTTGTCCACTCTTTGCGCTTGGAATAATCATCAACGTTAAGTTTGGGATTTTTTGAACACCTATATAAAGCTGGGGGTAATATATGTTTGTCATTTAATGTTCTGGCAATATCTATCGGTCTATAACCTTCTTCGGCCAATTTAAAAATATATTGAACAATAGGTGCAGTCTCTTCGTCAATTACCAGTTTGTTTTTATCGTTGTCGTCTTTTTTATATCCATAAGGAGCAAAATTTCCTATAAATTTACCCTCTTTCATTTTAGTTTCAAATGCAGAGCGGATCTTTTTGCTTATGTCCCGTGCATATAATTCATTTACAACGTTTTTAAATGGCGCAATGTCGTTGTATTTATCAAGGCTATCAAACCCATCGGTAATGGCAATATATCTTATATTATGTTTAGGAAAATATTCTTCTATCAGTTGTCCGCTAATGATATAGTCCCTACCCAAACGACTCAAATCTTTTGTGATGACCAAATTCACCTTTCCGTCTTCAATATCCTGTTTCATTTTTTGAAAAGCCGGTCGATCAAAATTGGTTCCACTGTAACCGTCATCAACATAAATATCATAAACACAAAAGTTTTGTTCGGCTGCGTATCTTGTAAGCATATCTTTTTGCGTGGCGATACTTGAACTATCGCCAACATTATTATCGTCTTTCGATAAACGGCAATATAAAGCTGCGTTATAAATCATATTTCTCCCCTAAATATAAAAATAGTGTTATAATTTATTAGTAATTGTAACACTATAACGCTTGTTTGTCAACTGTTTGGGGCTTGTTTGTAATGATATCTGCAATAATACTTTCTAATTCTTCGTCGCCAAATATGGATTCTACAATATATTTATCATTATTTATTATGTATGTTTCAATGTCGTTGTCTATTATCATCACTCTCCTTTTGATTACCCATTAATATATATGTCTCAATATTCAAAATAATTATTAGCAAACAACTATCTTCGCAAAACCGGATTTGAGATTATGCAATCCCTTGCCGCTCTGTTTTGTTATACCTATTTTTGATTAAAATTTCTTAAATTTTTCTCTTAACTTTATTTAGCAGGTTTCGATGAAACAAAAAGCAGAAACAGCTGCTTGTCCAAAAGAAAAATGGCTGTTTCTGCTTACATTTTTTCTTTGCACCAACGGATTTTTTCAGCCCCACCCGTCACGGGACAACCTGCAAGGATCGCCACATCCCATTGCAAACGTTGTGCTGTTGTTTGCAGCCGGACATCACTCCGGCACCGCCAAGCTTAACGCGGTAAGGTTCTTTTTGTGCGTCACGGCAAATCCCGATTTGGCTTTCGGGATACTTTGCGCTTTCTGCGTCGCTCGCACTGTTTTGCAGGCTGCTACTATAATGCCAACGGCATTTTTTTCAAGGTGCAAATATAATAATGGGATTAACACCCTTATTATCACAACAAATCGTTTTCTCTAATATATTTTTTCAATTTCTGAAATGCTCTGCATTTATACGTATAAATGCTGTTGATATTGGCATCCAATAGAAATGCGGTTTCTTCCTTTGTCATACCGAGTATAATATGAAATATAACAATAATGCGTTCTGCTCGTGTTAATTCTAATATGGCATGAATGATTTCATCATTTTCAAAACGCTCGTACAAAACTTCCACAGCGATTTTATCCAATATTTTTCGGAACTCTTTTGATAATTCTCTTCGATTGCAAGAAATACGCTCATCGTCAAAGTCAGGCTTATAATTTGATTCGCTTAGTAATATTTGCTCCAAAAAAAACATCAAAAGACTTACTCATCCATCATTCCTCCATAGCTTTTCAATATCGAAAAGCCAAGAGGAATTTCTTTGCCTGCTTTAATTAAACCATATTTTTATACCGAATCTTACAAAAATTAAAAATAATTTTTTCGGCTCTCGAAATCCTTAATTTTTATATAATTAAAAAATGCCAATCGGAGTTCGTAAAATCCGATCGGCTGAGTTATCCCTTATTTGCGATGTTTTCTGCTTCGCAGTGCTTGTTCAATTTAAACCGCAACTTGAACCTGTGACACTGCGGTTAACAGTAACAAGTTTAATTTGTACATTTATTTCATGCCGTCCAATAAGTCCATTTTTACTGTGCTTTTTGGACTCTGTGGAATTAATGGACAGACAAAACGTCCATTTGATTTTTACAGTCCATTTCAATCGGGGCAAAAAAAGGGGTAGAGATTTTTCCGCAATTAGATAGCAGAACCTACTGTCATATTTGTTTTACAAATGTGCTCTTTCTATCCCACATTTTTATTGTACTTTAAAATATGTTAATAGTCTAATTTTTTACCCCCCACGCACTGGGTGCTTGTTTATGGTTCAATCACTTCAATCAATCCCAAATTCAGCAGCGCTATAGAAAGCATACTTAGCAGGCGGTATGTATCGGTCTGATTGTATATCTCTTCCTCTTTGCTGAATACCGTTAAATTGGCATCGGACATATCATCCAGCATTTCCTCTTTGAATTCAATGTCAAAAAATTTAAGCGCCTTTAACAATTCTTTGGTTGCCATCTGAATGCTGTCTTCCGAAATATTTTGCTGCAAAATTTTATTGTCATTGAGAATGGTTTTTAATTCTTTCCCGGTAGCTGCTTCTTGGCTGTAAGTTTCCGATATGAAATTTGATGCTGTATACGCTTCAATGCTTGGGTAGCTCAACAAAAGAAGTCCCTGACGTTCATAATCAATGGAGTCCCTTGGATTTCTCAGTGTCGAAAGCAGTTTCTTGATAACATCGGTATTGACATTTGAGTTACGATCTCTATCCCAAATGTAAAAAATAGCAGCATTTTCAAAATCAATACCTTGATCGTTTATAAGCATACGGAAAAGATTATCCAAATATTCGTTTCCGTCAGCAATGTAGGAGATATTGCTCTCCGCCGCATTAACAACAAATACCTGAGATAAGTCGTGACGCTTAGACGAAACCACATCATAGGTTATTTTACCTTGTCTGGATATACGAGTATAGCGATAATCAAATATCTTCTCAAAAATCCGGCAGAGAATATACGGCTCAGTACGTTCGCCCTCAACGATAAATAATACTTTACCGATTTTCCTATCCTTATGAATTGATACTCTTGTATTTAGGCAGGCCATCAAATACACCTCCCAAATACATTTTTTCAAGATTCTGGCCTTCCCTCGGTTGCTGATTAGAAATCCTATTGATAACACTTCCGGATATGCTCTCAAAATCTACAGTATAAATTTGATCGGGACGCAGTAATCTGTTGCTAAGAAGATTTGTAGAATGAGATACAAAGATTAGCTGGGCATACTGAGCATGCTTCATAAAATAACTTATGAGCAGTTCTTCCAAATCATTGTGGAAACCACTGCTGAACTCGTCAAGAATAAGCATACCGCCATTCTCTATTACATAGAAAAATTTTGGCAGCAGTGTAACAAGATTTTGATTTCCCAAAGATTCAAGCGTATATGGAATTTTAGCGTTGACGTTATCTCTTTTAAAATAAATCTGCGAATTCTTTTCCGAAACATTATCATATTCTACGCTTTGACCGAAATTAAATTCTTTAAAAAACGAATTGATTTGTTCCACGCCGTTTTTGTTCAGATGTTCTGATAAGTCAAGATTAACATCGCGATATACTGACACTTCCTGCTTATACAGATCAATGTAAATTGAATTCATAAGGAAGTTGAACCATTTCTTCAACGTTTCATTGCTTCTGAATTTAGAATTAAAGTATATTTCGCGAAGTATCAGGGATCCGTCTTGGATTTTATCAATATACTTTTTCGTTCCGGAAGTAGTTTCGGTTGCGGTGCTACCGATTCTATCAAGAACAAAATCATTGTCAACGCTAAGCTTTTCCACAGTGATTTTTTCTTCACAATTATAGTCAACAGTATAAATAATTTCCTTACCGTCAATCAAAAACTTATAACTAAGAGATATTTCCTCATCACCGAATTTACATTTGTAGTTGCCTATGGAAACATCGGTTCTGGCAAAAAGAAGATCCAGTAACAGTTTAAGAGCTAAAACCACATTGGATTTACCACTGGCATTAGCGCCGACAAACATAAGTCCTTTCAATACATTATCAGAGCATGTATTTGTACCGGTTAATATTTTATAATTTTTAGCTTTTAGATCAATAGTCGTTTGTTTTAAAAAAGATTTAAAACCTTTGATGGAATATTCTATTAACATATCAATTCCTCCTCGCAACCATATTATACACCATAATTTTAAATAATGCAACTATTTTACCAAAGAAAAATAAACATTCGTAATTTTTTTACGAATATAGTCGGGTTTCATCGTTCAAAACACATGGAACGATGCGCAGAAAATCGGCAGCGGAACAAATAAAATCGAACAGTGCACGCGGATTTAGATATCTGTGCACCTGTTCGATTATTAGAAGACCTTTCTCTTTTCATCAAATAAATCTTAATACTGATTGTTTTTGCTGAAGCAAAATTTTCACTCCTAATCTTCTAAATTTTTTCATGCCACTTTTGTGCCACTTTATTCGTTTGATGCTTACATGGCAACTTTAAGTTTATCCAAAGTGCCGTCCAATAAATTCCCATCCAAAAATGCTTTTTTTGTGCCCAAAATATTATCGATATTATTATCAATAAATCCGGTCGATTTTAAACCAAATTTCTATATTTCCCTGCAAATCCTTGCTGAAATCCGACAGGTCGGTTTTCGTGATTGCGCCTTCGTTCATCAGAGAAACGATGAGATAAAACATATGGGAGCGTGTGACGTCTCTTGCCAATACGCCTGTATGCTTTTTATCTTCTTTTATTCTTTTATCGAGCGTCCAAAACTTATCCGACGCCAACTTATCACTGCTGAGCAATTCAATATACTCTTTTATCAATCGCTCCATGTACGCCTCCTGCCACTCGGGGAGCAGTTTCCGAAACAGATTCCAATCCTCTTCATTTGTCTCGTACATAACATTCTCCTTACAATACGCCGAATAAATCTTCTATTTTAGAGTCCTTGATGATTCTGTGACTTGGTTGACCGACATTTGCCAGCATGGTTTCCACGCGGCTTGAGATCACCACATCCACAAATTTATTCGTATCAATACCGCGCAGTGAAAAAAACAGCAGCGGTTCTTCGTCAAGCCGTGCACCCACGCCGTAAAGCGAGGCGGCAATATGCTTGCACATCACCGCCCAGTCGGGACAGGAGCAGGAAAATGAAATCTCTTTCGGCTTCGGGAACAGACCGCCTTCCTCGAAAAATACGTCCTTCAATTCCCTTGGGAAATCTCCGTTTATGAGCTTATCGAGCGTTTCCACGCATGTGCCGCATTGTTCGGTAATCTTCTCAATTCGCTGCTCCGACAGCGGACTGATACGGATTTCCACCTTGTACGGCATTTTTCGAGTACCCTGAACACGCGCCGTTATCTTGCCCTCTTTTATCTGTAAATCCATGACCGCTCCCGTACGGACATAACGCCTCCCACGCGGAAGTCTTGTCTCAAAATCGGCATAGCGTTCAAGGTTCTGGCACCATGCCTTGCCCCACCAGCTGCTGGCAATCTGGCGGGATTTTATCACAACCGGGTGCAGCGTCTGCCCCTTTGCCGTCGCTTTTTCCCGTGTATTCTTCGCGTTCTCTTTCAGCTTCCTCTCGGTGGGCTGAGGATAGCTCGTTTCATTCCAATAATGCGCCATTTTACGCCTCCAATCGCAGCAACTGCATCAGTTCATCGTTGCTCATTTCGGTAATCCAATTCTCGCCGCCTGCACCGATTACATTTTCAGCAAGCTCTTTTTTCGAGGAAATCAGCGCGTCAATCTTTTCCTCCACCGACCCCTTGCAGACAAATTTATGTACCATGACATTTTTATCCTGACCGATACGGAAAGCGCGGTCAGTCGCCTGATTCTCAACAGACGGATTCCACCAGCGATCAAAATGGATCACATGGTTGGCGTTCGTGAGATTCAGACCCGTGCCGCCCGCTTTAACAGACAGCACCAGATACGGCACATAGGCGTCACTTTGAAAACGCTCGACAATCGCGTTACGCTCTTTGACTGGAACACCGCCGTGAATCACACCGCCGCGTCTGCCGAAAATCTCCGATAAATAATCGTCCAGATATCCCGTCAGTTCTCTGAACTGCGTGAATACCAAAACACGCTCGCGCTTCTCGGCAATCGTTTCCGCTAATTGCTTTAACAGCTCAAACTTGCCGCTCTGCGCCGGACTGTATTCCTCAGCTCCGAGATACTGATCCGGATGATTGCAGATTTGCTTAAGATGCAAAAGCAACGCGAGTACAAGCCCTCTGTGCTGCATGCCGTCGCTCTGCTCCAGCTTTTCGCCGGTTTCTGCAAGCAGCTTGCGGTAAAGCACCGCCTGCTTTGGCGAAAGGGTAACATAATCGATCTGCTCGAGTTTGTCAGGCAAATCGGAAATAATTCTTTTATTGGTTTTAACGCGCCTGAGCAGAAAAGGCGCAATCATATTTTTAAGTTTTGCGTAGCCCTCCGGATTTTGCTCCAAGCCACGGCAAAAGCGTTTGAATTCCTCCATGCTGCCAAGCAGGCCCTTGTTGAGAAAATCGAACAATGACCAAAGGTTAGATAAGTCGTTCTCTATCGGCGTACCGGTCAAAGCGATCCGAAATCGGCTTTTCAGTTTTTTTAACTGCTTCGTCTGCTTTGCGGCCGGGTTTTTGATCGCCTGTGCTTCATCCAATATAATACAATCCCAAAGCGGCTTTTCAAGCGCTTCGATTGACATTGCCATGCGGTAGGTAGTTACCGTTAAAAAAGCGTTTGATTCTTCAAAACGCTGTGACAGATGCGGGGCGTGTGCGCCATGGAGGATTTCAACCGGCATTTCGGGCGTGAACCGCACAGCCTCTTTTTGCCAGTTGCCAAGCAGAGTCGCGGGGACAATCAAGAGTACTTTTCCGTTCGGCCTCTGTGTGCGTATCTCCTCCAAAAACGCTAAAATCTGCACGGTTTTTCCGAGTCCCATATCGTCTGCAAGGCAGGCGCCGAAGCCCAACCGATTCATTTGAAGAAGCCAATGGTAGCCGATTTCCTGAT
>CAJOQU010000029.1 GCA_905236975.1 uncultured Clostridia bacterium | reverse complement strand
GGCGCAAACTTAATTGATATTGCCATTATCCTGCCCATATGCTCGTTTGTGTCGGGCGGCAGGCTGGTGGCTCTGCCGCAAAATCTTTGGATCGATATTCCGGTTTGCCTGTTTATTTTACTGGTTGCCATTGTCCCCATGCTGATCAAAGAAAAGTTCTCGCGGATACAGGGCGCCGCACTGTTGGCGTTTTATATCGCTTATGTGGTGGTCATTTGCTTTTTCAATCCCTTCCCGGCGGGGTGAAAATGTATAAAATTAGTTGTTTTCAAAATGGTATGATATCTCCACTTTTTATTTTTGAAAGGATGAACCAAAATGGCAATCGGAATTATTTTAGGCATTGTATTGATCGCTTGCTATGCTGCTGTCATGGCAATCACGCGGAATCGCTTTAAAAACGGGCAAAAATCCGCCGGAACACTGGGCGTGGCCGCGGCGGTTGTGTTGCTTTTTGCGTTGATACTGGTGCCGTTCAGCTTTCACACGGTGGACACCGGCGAAGTCGCGGTGGTGAAACACCTTGGTGAAGCAAAAGAAGTTCGCACCGCGGGCACGCACTTTGATCTTTGGGTGACCAATGTTTACCAAACCTACGACGCAAAGGTTCAAAATGTGGATATTGCCACAGCGGCCTATTCCAGCGACGCCCAAACCATGGATATTCAAATGACCCTGCAATACCAGATCATGAGCGACAAGGTGATCGATATTGCCCGGCAATACGGCTCGCTGGAGTTGTTGCAGAACCGTATTGAATCGATCTCCATTGAAAAAACCAAAGCCGTGCTTTCCGCGCACAAGGCTATGGACATCATCGCCGACCGTGCGGCTATGTCGCCGGCGGTTGAAACCGCAATCAAAAACGCCATCGGCGACGAATATTTTGTGAATGTAACGACCGTGGTGCTGACCAACATTGATTTTTCCGACGCTTTTGAAAGCGCGGTTGAGGAAAAGATGATCGCCGAGCAAAAGCAATTAAAGGCCGAATATGAAAACCAAACCAAAATCGCCCAGGCCGAGGCTGACGCCAAAGCCAAGGTGGTCGCCGCCGAGGCCGAAGCCAAAGCCAACGAGCTTTTGGAAAAATCGCTGACCGATAAAATCCTGCGCGAAAAGTATATTGAAAAATGGGACGGCGTTCTGCCCTCCACCGTTGCCGGAGAATCCGCCGCTGTGATGATTCCGGCCGCGGGCGGCGGCAGCGAAGAATAAACGGTCACGCCGTTTGAGCCTTGCCATAAACGAACCCCCGGTCTTTTGACCGGGGGGATTTTTACGCTTGTCGCCGGGTTAGGCTGACGAGCGGAACCGAGATGAGTTCGATCCGAACCCGATTTTAGCGGGCGGATATTGAACCTATGCTTACGGCGATTTTGCGGATAATTTTTTAGATATATATATAAACGGCGTATCGCACACCGCCAGAACAATCTCCAGCAGGGAGGCCATGGTCGCGATGGACAGCATTGTCTTGACATCAAAAATACCGGTGAAAGCCAAAAAGGTGAAGACGTAATTTTCCAAACAGTTGGAAACCATCGTCGCCGCGTTGTTGCGCAGCCAAAGCTTGCCGGGAATTTTTTGCTTGATTTTATCAAACAGGTAAATATCCAGCATGTTGCTGGCAAAGTACAAGGTAATGCTGGCCGCGCTGACCCGCAAATTCAGGGAGAACAGCGAGCGCATACTGTCTTGCACCACATCCACGCCGCTTGGCACAAACAACAGCGCCAGTTGGGTGGCCGTTAAAAACATGACCTGCGCGCAAACGCCCAGTACAACGGCCTTGCGGCTTTCTTTACTGCCGTACTTTTCGCTGATGATATCGGTTATCAAAAAATTAGAGGCAAACAACACATTGCCCAAATTGGTGGTGACCCCCGCGATATCCACACTTTTACAAACCAGTATGTTGGCGGTCACGGTAGACAGGGCGACCCAAACAAACAGCCCCTCCTTTTGAAAGAACCGATCGACCAGCACCACCGTACCGAAGGCCAAAATCAGGCAAACCATTCCTAATACAATATTCATTTTTCATACTCCTTTGCTTTTTTATTCTGGGTGGCAAAGCTAACCAGAATCGGCTGACGTTACGTTGAATTTCCGTCGGCCTTGCGTTTACCAAATAAAATTCGATTTGATTTTTTCGCCGTTATCAATCAACAGGTCTTCGCCCGTCATACTTTGATTCACGACGCTGAGAAAATACACAAACTCGGCAATTTCTTCAGGGAGTGCCCATTTGTGCAGCAGGGTTTCCTCCAACACACGGCGATAAAGGGATTCATCCTGCAAAATGTGGCGGTTCATATCGGTGATGACGCCGCCCGGTGAAACGGCGTTGGCCGTGGCGCCATATGGTGCAAGGCGCAGCGCAACATTTTTCATGTATGCCACCATGCCGCCCTTGGATGCCGCGTATTCCGGAAACTCCGCACCGGTGGAAGCACTGGCCGAAGCGATGAATACCACGCTTTTGATACCGGGGTGCAAATACCGCTCGGTCACATGAATGGTGCCCTGCAAATTCACCTCAATATCCCGGTCGTTCTGCACGCCGGCGTTATTGACCAAAATATCAAGCCCTTCTATGGGGGGCAGGTCGCCGCAGATATCCCGCTGTTCATGCCGATAGCAGGGATGTTCGACCGCGGCCGGCAACAAATCCATTCCGATCACGGTATGCCCCGCCTGCAAAAACTTCAGAACCACGGC
>CAJOQU010000028.1 GCA_905236975.1 uncultured Clostridia bacterium | reverse complement strand
TGTTTTTTTACGCCTTGTTCGAATCCCTTCCGTTTTTGACAAAACGAAAAAAGGAGCACCGACCAAAAGGTCGATACTCCTTTTTTTTGGCCCGCCCGAAGGGATTCGAACCCCCGTTCTTCAGAATCGGAATCTGCTGCGTTATCCAGCTGCGCCACAGGCGGAAATAAGAGCGGGTGACCGCTCTGATTATAATTATTTTTCGTAGCCGTTGGGATTGTTTTTTTGCCAACGCCAGGTGTCTTCGCACATATCCACAATGCCGTACTGCGCCTTCCAGCCAAGCACGCGTTCGGCTTTTTCGGCATTGGCATAAACCTCATCCGGGTCGCCGGGTCGGCGCGGGTCGATCACATAAGGAACGTCTACGCCGGTGGCTTTTACAAAAGCGTCACGAAGCTGCAAAACGCTGGTGCCGTTGCCGGTGCCGAGGTTAAAGGGTTCACAGCCGGTATTGGCAAGCGCCCAAGCGGTCGCTTTTACATGACCGATCGCCAAATCGACCACATGGATATAATCACGCACGCCGGTGCCGTCCACCGTATGATAATCGTTACCAAAGACATGCAGCTTTTCCAGCTTACCGACCGCGACCTGTGAAATGTAGGGCATCAAGTTATTGGGAATACCCTTGGGATCTTCGCCGATCAAACCGCTTTTATGCGCGCCGATGGGGTTGAAGTAACGCAGCAATGCGATCGACCAGGTAGGATCAGCCACAAAAACGTCACGCAAAATTTCCTCAATAAAATACTTGGTTCTGCCGTAAGGATTGATGGCGCCGAGCGGCATGCCTTCCACCAGCGGCATTTCAGTCGCTACGCCGTACACGGTGGCGGAGGAGGAAAAGACGATGCGTTTTACGCCGAATTCGGCCATAACTTCTAAGAGGACGAGGGTACTGATGAGGTTGTTGTCATAATAAGCGACCGGTTTTCGCACCGATTCGCCCACTGCCTTTAAGCCGGCAAAGTGGATGACCGCTTCGATTGTATTTTCTTGAAAAATATGGCGAAGTGCTTGTTTGTTTCGCACATCCTCTTGATAAAAGCGAAGAGATTTACCGGTGATCTGTTCGACCCGTTTAAGGGATTCTTCACTGCTGTTGTCAAGATTATCAACAACGATGATATCATACCCGGCGTTCAGCATTTCAAGGCAGGTATGGCTGCCGATATAGCCTGCGCCGCCGGTCACCAAAATTGACAAACTGACCACTCCCACAAGATAAATTTTCCATAATCTATGATAACCTAATTTTGCTTTTTTGTCAAGAAGAAAACAGGATTTTTACGGTTTTATTCTTGATATTGCGCAACGTCCGTACAAAGGGATGTCTTATATTTCCAATAGGCCGTGTGCAGCGAGTACGCCATTTGATTGACCTTATCAAAATAATCTTCATATGAACTGGTGTTATATAAATTGGAAAGCGCCACCACGATATACGGATTCTCGGCAAACACAATGGCGGCGTCATGAATCACAGAACCGTCCCAACCACCTTTGTTTGCAACCGGGTAATGATGCGTGCCGACAATGAATTTGGTTTTGGTATTCAAAAAGCGGTTCATCAATTCGTTGCCGTACTCTTGGTCTTCTAAATAAAAATCATACAATTCCTGCATATAAATCAGGGCGTCGTGCGCGCTGGTCACGCCCCAGTCGGTGTTCATGGTAAAAATAGCGTTGGTACCCTTCTGCCGCCAAAACGCCAGCATATTGCTGCGGCCGTATTTCGCCATAAGCATGCAATGGGCGACATTATCGCTGTGGATCACGGAATATTCAATCAGTTTGCGCACAGTATATTGGGTGCCGAATTTTTCATACCGGATCACACCGCTGCCTTCGTGATAATCCTTTTTGGTGTAGACCATGGTTTCGTTTAAATCCAGGTTTCCCGCGGCGGCTTGTTCATACAGGTAAATATCGGCGGGCGCTTTCACGGTGCTGGCCGCGTAAATGCTTTGGTTTGGATTGTAGGTTACGGTAAAACCGGTATAAAGGTCTTTATAAGCAAAAGCAAAATAGTTGTTGTTTTGGCGGTAATAGCGGTTGATTTCATCCATGACCGCGGTAACGCTTTCGGGCAGATCATCGGTGTCAAGATCGGCGTTAAAGGCGTCGATCAACGCCTCCGCCGCCGGGTGCATGGCTTTGGAATTGCCGCCATTTTCAACTTGGGCATATTCGGTGTTTTCACCTTCAATGACGGAAGGCGGTTCTTCGTAATCGGCATGGGTGAAGGCTTCATCGCGGGATTCGATCTCTAAAAAATATTGGTCGTAATCATCTAAAGTGGATTTATAATGAAAAACGCGCCAAGACAGACAGCCCACGGCCACCAATGAAAGGCAAAGCAGTATCAACAGGAACCGAATGATTTTAACCTGCGCTTTTTGACGTTTTCGACTGATAGATGTTTTGTCATGCTCCCCCATGATAAACCCCTTTTCATTTTTGAGATTCTTTTGCCGCTTTCAAAAGAGAGCAAAATCTTCTTATAAAAGCTAAAAAAGCGGCGCCTCAACCGCAGAGACGCTTGAATGCTTGATACTCAACAACCGCCCCGGCTGTTGGTAGAACCGGGGCGGTAAAGTTGTATTACATATCAGCAAGGTTGGCTTTCAGGTTGTTCAGCTGTTCACGCAGCTGTTCGGGCAGCTTATCGCCGAATTTTTTGTAATGCTCTTCAATCTCGGCGGCTTCGTTGGTCCAAACCTCTTTATCAACCTTCAAGATGGACTTTAAGGTTTCTAAATCCATATCAAGGTCGGTCAGGTCAATATCCTCCGGCTTCGGCACATAGCCGATCGCGGTCTCGGTTGCGTCTGCCTTGCCTTCACAGCGATCAATGATCCAGTTCAGCACGCGCATGTTGTCACCAAAGCCCGGCCAGACGAAGTTGCCCTCATCATCGGTACGGAACCAGTTGACGTTGAAAATTTTGGGTGCTTTGTCGCCCAGCCTTTCACCCATCTCAAGCCAATGGGCAAAATAGTCGCCCATATTGTAGCCGCAGAAGGGCAGCATGGCCATGGGATCACGGCGAACCACACCGACCGCACCGGCCGCGGCGGCGGTGGTTTCCGACGCCATGGCGGAGCCGACAAACACACCGTTTACCCAATCCTTGGATTGATAGACCAGCGGTGCGCACTTGGCACGGCGGCCACCGAACACGATCGCCGAAATCGGCACGCCTTCGCCTTTGTTGAATTCATCGGAAATGCAGGGGCAGTTCTCCGCCGGTGCGGTGAAACGGGAGTTGGGGTGGGCGGCATAGGTGGATTTATCCGCCTTGTCGAACTTCGAAGCATCCCAACGGTTGCCCTTCCAATCAATGCAGTTGGTCGGCAGGTCTTTGTTAAGCCCTTCCCACCAAACGGTGTTATCGTCCAAATTCAGGGCGACATTGGTGAAGATGGTATTCTTCTTGGTGGATTCCAGCGCGTTGAAGTTGGAGTGCGCGTTGGTGCCGGGCGCCACGCCGAAGAAGCCGTTTTCGGGGTTGATGGCGTAAAGTCTGCCATCTTCTTTGATCTTCATCCAGGCGATATCGTCGCCCACCGTCCAAATCTTATAGCCCTTTTTGCGCAGATATTCCGGCGGGATCAGCATGGCAAGGTTGGTTTTGCCGCAGGCAGAGGGGAAAGCCGCTGCGATGTATTTGACTTCGCCCTGCGGATTTTGCAGGCCTAAAATCAGCATGTGCTCGGCCATCCAGCCTTCTTTCCAGCCTTGGTAAGAGGCAATGCGAAGGGCAAAGCACTTTTTGCCCAGCAGCACGTTGCCGCCGTAAGCCGAGTTGACCGAAATAATGGTATTATCCTCCGGGAACTGGCAGATATAACGCTTTTCAGGGTCAATATCACACGAGGCGTGGAAACCGCGCACCCAATCGTTGCTGTCGCCCAATATATCCAGCACCTTTTGACCGATGCGGGTCATGATGGCCATGTTCAGCACCACATATTTCGAATCGGTCACCTCGATTCCGATCTTGGCAAGGGGGGAACCGATGGGACCCATGGAGAAGGGGATGATGTACATGGTTCTGCCTTTGTAAGAGCCGCGGGCAATGTCATACAGCTTTTGATACATTTCGGCGGGATCGCACCAGTTGTTGGTGGGACCGGCGTTCTCTTTGGTTTTGGAGCAGATGAAGGTTCTGTCTTCCACACGGGCCACGTCGTTCGGGCGGGTTCTGTGCAGGTAACAGCCGGGCAGTTTTTCTTCGTTGAGCTTGATCATCTCGCCCGATTCCACCGCCTGACGGCGGATATCCTCTAATTGTTGTTCGCTGCCGTCGATCCAGACGACTTGATCGGGGTTCACAAGAGCTTTGATTTCGTCAAGCCACTTGATGACGGTTTGATTGGTAGTCATGATTGGTAATCTCCTTAATATCAAATTTTCTCCTTATACAGTATAATACGAGCAACTTCGAATTGCAAGCATATTGTAAAAAATTTAACAATATTTTTATTTTTTCTTTAAATTCGCGGGTTTTTATTGACAAGGAACGGGAAAAGCTTTAAACTGTAATTATCTGTAAATAGATGAAATATAAGGAGTTTGTGGTATGCAGGACGGTTTTATCAAAGTCGCCGCGGGCGTGCCGCGTGTGACGGTGGCGGACGTTGCCGCCAATACCGAAAGCATCAAAGCGTTAATCGACCGGGCGAACGCGGAACGCGTGAATCTTTTGGTACTGCCGGAGCTTTGCGTTACGGGTTACACCTGCGGGGATCTGTTTTATTCCGACACCCTGTTGTCCGCGGCCGAAGCCGCCCTTGGTGATCTTGTCGACTATACCAAGGGAAAGTACCCGGTCGTGGTGGTGGGAGCGCCGCTCCGGTATCGCGCCAAGCTGTATAACTGCGCCGCGGTGCTGTGCGGCGGGGAAATTTTGGGTATCGTGCCGAAAACCTATTTGCCCAATTACGCCGAATTTTACGAAAAACGGCAGTTTGCAAGCGCCGCCGGTTTGGAGAAGTTTGCCGAACTTGATTGGAACGGCGAATCCATTCCTTTCAGAACCGATTTGATTTTTTGCCATGAAACGCTGGCGGATTACACGTTCGGCGTGGAAATTTGTGAGGATCTGTGGGCTGCCAAACAGCCGTCTGAGCGGCTGGCGCTGGCAGGGGCGATGATGGTGGTCAATCCCTCCGCCTCAAACGAGGTCATCGGCAAAGCGGAATACCGAAAGGGCCTTGTGCGTTATACCTCGGCGCGGCTGTTGTGCGGTTATGTTTATACCTCGGCGGGGATCGGGGAATCCACGCAGGATACGGTCTATTCCGGGCATTGCCTGATCGCCGAAAACGGTGCCGTGTTGGCTGAAAACACGCCTTTTGGCGAGCAGGAGCTGACCGTGACCGAGATCGATGTTAAAAAGCTGTCGGAAGAACGCCATAAAAATACCGGTTTTGAACCAACGGGGGAAGCCATCCGCATCTTCTTTGAACAAGCCGTTGGCGAGACAAAGCTGACCCGCCCCGTTGCTCCAAATCCCTTTGTGCCTGACGACCGGGATGATCTGCACAAGCGTGCCGAGGCAATTTTGCAAATTCAGTCTTACGGCCTGCGCAAGCGGCTGGCGCACACAGGCGCCAAAACGGCCGTGTTGGGCATCTCCGGCGGGCTTGACAGCACGCTGGCGCTGCTTGTGACGGTGCGCGCCATGAAGCTGCTCGACCGCCCCGCAAGCGATATTGTGGCCATCACCATGCCGGGCTTTGGCACCACCGGGCGTACCCGCTCAAACTCTGAAGTGCTGTGCGAATTGTTGGGCGTGTCCTTCCGGGAAATCAATATTACCGCCGCTGTCAACCGGCATTTTGCCGATATCGGGCATGACCCGCATACGCTTGACGTCACCTTTGAAAACGCACAGGCGCGGGAGCGCACCCAAATTTTAATGGATGTGGCCAATAAGACCGGCGGGCTGGTCATCGGCACGGGCGACCTGTCGGAGTTGGCGCTCGGTTGGGCGACCTATAACGGCGATCACATGTCCATGTACGCCGTCAACAGCTCGGTGCCCAAAACATTGGTACGGTATTTGGTGCGCCATGAGGCCGAGGCCGCGGGAGGCCAACTGCGGGAGGTGCTGCTTGACGTGTTGGATACACCGGTATCGCCCGAACTGTTACCGTTTGATGAAAACGGCGAAATCACGCAAAAGACCGAAGATTTAGTCGGCCCTTATGAGCTGCATGACTTTTTCCTGTATCATATGCTTCGCTTCGGCGAGGGGCCGAAAAAAATCTTTCGCCTGGCCTGTCTTGCCTTTGACGGCCGGTACGACGCCGCGATCATTCGGCACTGGTTGGAAGTGTTTATCAAGC
>CAJOQU010000027.1 GCA_905236975.1 uncultured Clostridia bacterium | reverse complement strand
TTTGATGGAGCGTTCGATCTGTTCCAGAATTTTATCGGCGTCTACATTGCCGGCAATGCAGACAAACATATTGGAGGGATGATAAAAGGTGTTGTAGCATTGGTAAAGCAGTTCATCGTCGATCTCGGCGATGGATTCCACCGTTCCGGCAATGTCAATGCGAACGGGGTGGTTGTGATACATGGCGGTAAGCATGTTGAACATCACCCGCCAACTGGGGGTGTCGTCATACATCCGGATTTCCTGCCCGATAATGCCCTGCTCTTTTTGAACGGTCGCGGCCGTAAAATAAGGCGACTGCACAAATTCCAGCAGAATTTGAAGGTTTTCATAAAATCGGTCAGAACAGGAAAACAGGTAGCAGGTGCGGTCAAACGAAGTAAAGGCGTTGGCGTAAGCGCCGGTCTCGGCATATTTGGTGAAGGCGTCGCCGTCTTCGCTTTCAAACAGCTTGTGCTCCAAAAAATGGGCGATGCCTTCGGGCACGCGGGTCACCTTGCCATCGACCGAAAAGCAGGTGTCGATCGAGCCGTATTTGGTGCCGAACAGGGCATAGGCCGAATTGTACTGCGGTTTTTCCAAAATGAAGATTTGCAGGCCGGAGTCATGCACCGCCTTGACATAGCTTTCACCGATGTCGCTTGTGATGATCTGTTTTTTCATGAAGGATCCTCCTTGTTTTCGGGCATGAGCTTGTAAACCGTGTGCAGTCGAATACCCTGTGCCGCGCGCTCAACCTGCTCGCGGGTGACGGTGTTCAGCATTTCGGCCAACTCTTCAGGGGAACGAAGGGTGCGGTTGGCCGCTTTCAGGGCGTACCACACATCCAGCGCAACCTGGCTGTCGTTGTATGAATACAGCGAATCGCGAATGCTCTTGATCGAGGAGGAAAACTCAAACTCGGAAAACTCTCCCTTTTGCATGGCGGTAAGCTGCGCTAAAATGGCCTCTTGCGCTTTTTCGGCATTCTCGGCCTCAACGCCGGAATCAACCGTGACCATCCCCTTAAAACGTGCGGCTGAGGCGGAACAATAGTAGCATAAGCTCATTTTTTCACGCACATTGGCAAACAGGCGGGAGTAGGGGCCGCCGCCGAAAATATCCACCGCGACCATCAGGGGCAGGGTGTCGTCGTCATCCCCGGCTAAATCACTTGAAAAGCCCATGACCAGCTTGCCCTGCTTAATATCCATGTGCTCGGTAACAAGGGTGGGCCGGTCAACCGATTCGGTCGCTTCGACCCGGCGAAGATCGGGAATATCCCCCCGGGCAATGCCGCCAAATCGGGCGGTGACCTCTTCAAACAGGCCGTCAGGCAGGGTCGCGCCGATGACCTGCACCCGCACATACGCTTTCCGCAGCATTTCCTGCCAAGCGCGGTAAAGCGATTTACCCGTAATGGCCTGCACGTTTTCAATCGTGCCGCATTTCGGCAGGCCGTAGGCTTTGCCCTTGTACATTTCCTCGATCAGACGATTTTTGGCGTAGATGCGTTTTTCGCTGATCTCACCCTTGATGTGTTCAATAGCCTTGCGCTTTTCGCGGGCAAGGTCGGTCTCCGAAAAAGCGTCGCCTTGCGCGTTGGGCTCGAAAATCAGACTGAGCAGCATACCGATGGCCTGCTTTAAAAGGGATTCGCCGCCTAAGGTGTAGCGATCATGAATGACGGATATGCTCATTTTTAACAACTGGTAATCGCCAAGCTTTTCTGCCGATGCGTCTAACTGCGCACCGTAAAGCTGATTTAACCTGAAATTCAATTTGGAAAAATCAGGGTATTGTGCACCGCAGGAGGTCAGCATAAAGGGCAGCAGCGCGTTTTCCGCAATGG
This sequence comes from uncultured Clostridia bacterium, assembly GCA_905236975.1. Taxonomy (GTDB): domain Bacteria; phylum Bacillota; class Clostridia; order Oscillospirales; family Acutalibacteraceae; genus UBA737. The sequence goes on along the minus strand of CAJOQU010000027.1, from coordinate 410 downwards.
TATCGGGCGAAAGGGGCAGATAAAAATTAAACGAGACCGAAGTGGTGTTAAAACGGTCGTTTTGAATAAAAAGCCCCTCCACACCGGTGGTTAAAGCGTAAAGTTTTGCCGGCATAGCAATAATCAAAACCTTTCCGTATAATATAAAATCAGTATACCACACTTCAAGCCATCTTTGCAACACAAGATTTACATTTTATTCCTTTTTGAGCGTCGACTATCCGCAGAAATTTCAGTTTTATAACCGTGGGGTAAGCGGCAATCGCGTGCTTGACCTGTACGCACGGATTGTGAACGATACTTTGAATTTAAAGCCGGATGTGTTAAGCATAGCATGATCATCCGAACCCGCCTGAAAAGGCGTGTTTTCGGCAACCTTTCGTTTGTCGTCCTCATAGGGCGGCAGCCCA
>CAJOQU010000026.1 GCA_905236975.1 uncultured Clostridia bacterium | reverse complement strand
CGCCGAAGAAGCTCAACAGCGACCCACCGAAAAAGTTGCCCATACCAATGCCGAAAGTGGTCAGCGCTAAGCCGGTTACATTTTGATTGACCCGCAGGGTGATGGTCAAAAAGCTGTAAATCAGCGCCATCAGCACCGAGCCCAACAACGATGATAACAGCGGAATCAAAATACAAAGTGCAGCCTTGGGGGAATCGGTGGAATGCTCATACAAATACCCGCCGATAATGCCCGAGATGCCGCCCATATACATAATGCCGGGGATACCGAGGTTCAGGTTGCCGCTTTTTTCGGTTATGATCTCGCCCGTGGCGCCGTACAGCAGCGGAATGCCCTGAATGATGGCCGCGTTAATAAACGCAAAGATCGTGTTGATCATATGGCAGCCTCCTTCTTTTTGGCACGCAGGTTAATTTTATAGTTGATGAAAAACTCACACCCGATGATAAAGAAAATGATGATGCCGGTCAAAATATCCGAAACGCTTTCATTAAGCCGGAAAGCCATGGCAATCTCGCCGGCGCCCCTTTGCAGGAAGACAATCAGGAAGGAAGTCAGTACCATCATCAGCGGGTTGAATTTCGCCAGCCACGAAACCATGATGGCTGTAAAGCCCATGCCGCCCGCCAGATCCCTTGAAATGGTGTGATTGGTGCCCGAAACCAGCAGAAAACCGGCCAGACCGCAAATTCCGCCCGAAATCACCATGGTGCGAAGGATAACCTTTTTCACATTGATCCCAATGTACCGCGCAGTATTTTCGCTCCCGCCCACTACGGCGATTTCGTAACCCTGTTTGCTGTATTTCAAATAAACAAACATGACCACGGTCAAAATAGCCACCACAAGAATGTTGATCAAATACCGCTGCCCAAACAAAGACGGCAGCCAACCGTTTTCCGACCGTTGATTGATAATGCCCATCACGTTGGAGCCACTGGGAACCCACACCATAATGCAGAAGGACACCAACTGCATGGCAACATAGTTCATCATCAGGGTGAAAAGGCTTTCGTTGGTTCCCCAATAGGATTTGAAGAAGGCCGGAATCAATCCCCAAATAATGCCGCTCAAAATGCTGGTCACCAACATCATTAAAATCAACAACGGACTGGGCAGAGAATCTTTTACATAAAACATGCAGGCGGCGCTTGCCAGTCCCCCAACCAATACCTGACCTTCTGCGCCCAGGTTCCAAAACTTCATTTTAAACGCCGGTGTGACCGCCAGCGAAATACAAAGCAGCATCGCGATGTTTTGCAGGAGCATCATCACTTTGCGTTCTGAGCCGAACGCGCCCTCAAACATTTTCACATACACCTGAACGGGGTTATAATCGGTAATCATAACAATGACCAACGCACAAACGATCAGCGCCGCCACAATGGCGATCAAGCGGATCAACCACGCTTTGCCTGCGGCAATATCTGAACGGCGGGTGATATGAAACAGCGGTTCATGCACCTGTTTTTCATTGTTTTTCATCAGCGGTTCCCCCTTGCGTTTTGGTCATTAACAAGCCGATTTGGCTTTTATCGGCCGTGCGGCCGTCCACTATGCCGGTCACCTTGCCTGAGCCAACAACCATAATACGGTCGCACAGCTCGATCAGCACGTCTAAATCTTCACCGACAAAGATGATTGCCACACCCTGTTCCTTTTGCTGGTTGAGCAAATTATAAATCGCGTAAGAGGAATTGATATCCAGTCCTCTTACCGGGTAAGCCACCATGAGCACCGTGGGGGCCGCCGCGATCTCACGCCCGACCAGTACCTTTTGCACATTGCCGCCCGAAAGTTTGCGTACCGGCGTTTCCGCACTGGGGGTGACCACCTCTAACTGCTCAATAATAGTATCGGCAAGATTTTTGGGTGTCTTGCGCTCCAAAAAGATTGATCTGCCCTTACGGTAACTGCGCAGCATGATATTATCAACGATATCCATATTGCCGACAAGCCCCATGCCGAGCCTGTCCTCCGGCACAAACGAAAGGCGCACGCCGAGCTCACGAATTTGAAGAGGTGATTTGCCCTTGAGTTCGTCTTCGGTGCCGGTTTTAGGGTTGCGGTACACAATGCTGCCGTTCTCAATGTGTTGAAGACCGGCGATAGCCTCTAACAGTTCACGCTGGCCGCTGCCGGCAATGCCCGCAATGCCCAAAATTTCGCCCGAACGGGCGGTGAACGAAACATTGTCCAGCACCTTGACGCCCTCGCGGTTGACACAATCCAACCCCTGCACAACCAAACGATCCTGCGGATCCAGCGGTTCTTTACGTTTGATATTCAGGCTGATTTTTTTGCCGACCATCATTTCGGTCAGTTCTGCCTCGTTGGTTTCGGCGGTGTTCACCGTCCCAATATATTCACCCTTACGCAGTACCGCCACGCGGTCGGAAAGCGCCAGCACCTCATGCAATTTATGGGTGATAATAATAATGGCTTTGCCATCATCCCGCATGCGGCGCAGAATGGCAAACAGCTTTTGCGTCTCCTGCGGGGTCAGCACGGCGGTCGGCTCGTCCAAAATCAAAATATCCGCGCCGCGATACAGCACTTTGATGATCTCGACCGTCTGTTTTTCGGAGACCGACAT
>CAJOQU010000025.1 GCA_905236975.1 uncultured Clostridia bacterium | reverse complement strand
GTCATGGCAAGCGGCATGGGCATGCCGTCCATCGGTATCTATTCGTATGAATTGTACCATATCTTTGGGGTGGAAAATATTCTGCGTATCGGCACGGCGGGCGCAATCGCCGACGACGTTCGTGTGCGGGATATCGTGCTGGGGATGGGTGCTTGCACCAACTCCCGTTTCGCGCACCAGTATGGCCTGCCGGGTACTTTTGCGCCGGTTTGCAGTTATCCGGTTCTGAAAATCTGTGTGGAAACGGCCGAACAGTTGGGTCTTTCTTATCATGTTGGGAATCTTTTGTCGTCCGATACTTTTTATAACGACGAAAACGACCTTCCCGAAAACCGCCGTTCAGCGGCGCTGTGGTCGAAAATGGGGGTGCTGGCGGTCGAAATGGAAGCCGCCGCGCTTTATATGACCGCCGCCCGGGCGGGAAAGCGGGCGCTTGCGATCTGTACAGTGTCCGACCATATTTTGACGGGGGAGAGCACCACGGCGGAAGAACGCCGCCGCTCGTTTACCGATATGATGACGCTGGCGCTCGAAACCGCCGTGCGGCTATAATACTTCCATTTTCAATTTTAAACACATAAATCCTCCTTTTTCTGCAAAGAATAAGCAGAAAAGGGAGGATTTTATGATGCAACCCGATAAAAAAGAATATGCCAAAATGATTCAAAAGCTATCGTCCCCCTCGCCAAAGGCCAGGGATTTTGTTTGGGCTTATGTGGTGGGCGGACTGATCTGTGTGCTGGGGCAGTTGCTTGCCGCACTGTACGGAACAGTGTTCGGCCTTTCCGAAAAGGTGGTGCGCATGGCCGTGCCCTGCACCCTGATTTTTCTGGCGGCGCTGTTGACCGCGCTTAAGCTGTTTGATAAAATCGCCAAACACGCCGGAGCGGGAACCTTGGTGCCCATTACCGGCTTTGCCAATGCCGTGGTATCGCCCGCCATTGAATTCAAAAGCGAGGGGCAGGTGCTGGGGCTTGGCGCCAAAATGTTTTCCATCGCAGGGCCGGTACTGGTTTTCGGTACAACTGCCGCGGCGCTTTACGGTCTGATTTATTATATTGTGTTCCGGTTTTTGTAAGGGGGAAACAGCATGAAAAAGCAGGGAAAACGTACCATTTTACTGGAAAACCCGCCATGTGTGCTGGGCTATGGTTCCGTTGTGGGGAAAAAAGAGCATGAAGGTCCGCTGTCTGCCGAGTTTGACAGCTATACCACCGACAGCTTTTTTGGTGAAAAAACCTTTGAAAAGGCTGAAAGCAAACTGCAAAAAACCGCGCTGAAAACCGCATTGCGCAAGGCGGACTGTAAACCGGACGATATTGATAACATCTTCGCGGGCGATCTGCTGAACCAGTGCATCGGCAGCTCGTTCAGTCTGCGGGAGTTCGGCATTCCCTTTATTGGGCTTTACGGCGCATGCTCTACCATGGCGTTGTCGGTGGGGCTGGCCTCGCTGTTTGTGGAAAGCGGCGCGGCTGAAAAAACAGCGGCGGTCACCTCGTCGCACTTTTGCTCTGCCGAGCGGCAATATCGGTTCCCCTTAAATTACGGCTGCCAGCGTACCCCAACCGCCCAATGGACCGTTACGGGTTCCGGCGCCATGGTGCTGGGAAAGGCGGAAAAGGGGGTTTCGATCCATGCGGTCACGTTTGGGGAAATCGAGGATCTCGGTATCAAGGACGCCAACAACATGGGTGCCGCCATGGCACCGGCCGCGGCCTCGACCCTGCTGCATTATTTTGAGGATACCGCCACCGGTCCTGAGGATTACGACGTGATTTATACCGGCGACCTTGGGTATGTCGGAACGCAGGCGCTGTATATGTTGCTGGAACGGGAACAGGTGGATATTCGCTGTCGCCACAGCGATTGCGGATTGCTGATTTTTGATCGTGAAAAACAGGATGTTCACGCCGGCGGCTCGGGGTGCGGGTGCTCGGCCTCGGTGCTGTGTTCGTTTGTGATGCACCGCTTTGAACAGGGCGATTTTCACAATATTCTGTTTATGTCCACCGGTGCGCTGATGTCGCCGACTTCGTCCTTTCAAGGGGAAAGTATTCCCGGTATCGCGCATCTTTTGAATATTCGGAAAGATTGAAAAATGGAAAGGTCATACAGAAAGGGGTTGTCTTAGTGCGACAGCCCCTTTGATTATTGTGTATCTGAACTTTTACTCCCCGATGTCCTCGGTGCGGTAGATGAATTTGACGTTGCCGTCCATCTCGTCCGAAATACCGGCGAAGTTGCGATAGTTCTTCGAAACGTTGATGGTTGCTTTCACGCGGTCAAGCAGTCCCGCAAGGTCGCCGTTTACCGCGTCAACTAATTTCTGCACGCCATTCTTGTTAAACTCGGCAAGGCCGTCGGACAACTGCATGGATCCCTTTTTCAGTTCTCCCGCGCCGTCGGTTAAAGAGACAACGCCGTTCTTCATAGTCAGAATGCCGTTGTAAAGCTCGGTCGCGCCGCTGTTCAGCTTGCCGACGCCGCCTGTTAAGGTGTCGGCGCCTTGGCTTAGCTTCTTGGCGCCCTCGGTCGCTTCTGCCACCCCGGCGGTATAAGATTGCAGTCCCAAATAAAAGGCGTTGTAGCTGTCAAGCGAGGCTTTGAGCGCGATCACGCTCTTGGCGCCTTCGGCGGCTTCGGTCAGTTTGCCCTGCACTTCATCGCCCGCCATGTTTTCGGCAATGGCCTTTTGCACCTGGGTTTCGGTGTTGGCGTCGATGAGTGCCTGCACGGCGTCGCTTTGCATCTGCTCGGCTGTTTTATCGGCAATGGTGGTCTGCACGGCGGCGGTGGCCATTTGGGTCTCGGTATTGGCGGTGATCAGCGCCAATACCTCGCCGGAGGCCATTTGCTGTTCAACAGCGGTATTAACAGCGGTTTGCACCGATGCGGAAACCGACCCGGCCGCCACGGCGGCGTAATAGGTTTCGGTGTCAAAGCCGGTGGCGTTTTGAACGACCTGCTCGGTCACGGTTTCCTGCACGGCGGCGGTCACCTGCAGCT